>JAYVWQ010000068.1:0-12847 GCA_043785945.1 Akkermansia sp. | reverse complement strand
ATCGCTTTCCCTATCACCTCCTTTACGAGTTTCGCCCCGAATGTGTCCGGGTGATGCTCGTCCGCCATGACAAACGCCATCCGCAGTACGGATTGCCGCGCGTGTAGGAGCGCGATGTCTCCGCGCCTCCACCGGCTGCGTTACCGACGGGAGAGCTATTGTCAATTGTTAGAACCGACCCCTTTCCGGCGGGAACTGGACAGCATCAAGAACTAACCCTTTTACTTTTGGGGAAGCGGTGAATTAATAAGGACGAATGAGGCTGCGGGCTGCGTGTGCTCTTTCATTCCAGAGGTAAAGTCTGCTTGTTTCCGACGATGAAAACCCCCTTCTCAGGCAAACAAACTGCATAGTACAAGCCGTCGGAGCGTAACCACTCCAGTGGAAACTTGGCGTTCGTGGGCACTGCCTTTTTCCACTCCTGACCCTGTGCTGAAATCCTCAACAAGCCAGCAATGGCTTCCTCGGTTAGGCGTCCATCCGACATGATCAGCGTCATCATGTCCGCTCTGTTTTTGTTGTACGCAACTATCACCGTGCCATTTTCACCCTTGTAAACTACGCCCTTAAAGTTTACCGCCTCATCCGGGGTTAATTTGAGCCCCATCTCCTTAACGGAAATCGGTTCACCTGCTCCCAAATGACTTTCAACCTGCTCCTGAGAGTCGCCGATCCCGCCAGTTCCCTCTTCAATGTATTTTACGGCCGCTATTTTTACCTGGTTCCGAAAATTTGTCTCATAACGGCCGGCATTCAAAAATGCGCGATTGGCTGCGACAAAAACGATGGCGTCTGCCCCATGTTGTTTGGCAGTAGCGACCAATCGTTTCTCTCGCCCCGCGAGGGAAACGGCGGAGGCAACGCTCAGGATGTTCAATGTGCCCGGGGTCGCCCCGTTGTTCTCATGGACATCATCCTCAATAAATCCAAGAATCTTGAATTTGCAGTTCGGTTCACCGTTTTCCCAAATGTCGATGCCGTTGAGCGCTCGTTTTGTGCCGCCCGAACCCTGTATTGCGCTTCCGCCGAGGAACGGCTTGAACTGCGTCTGAGTAACCATAGACGTGCAAGATGCCAGTGTAAGTGCCATGCCAGCAGAAACGGTCACCCGAATGATTCTGAATAGGTTCATATTTTCGAGCGCTTTTGAAGTATCCTAAAGTCTGAGCTGAGATTTGAGTTCATCGAGGTGCTCCTGAATCTGGCTCCGGGCTACCCGCGCATCGAATGGAGGATCTTCTCGTTTCATCACTGCACCGAGGCAATGATTGAAGGCTCCGCGAAGCACTACTTCATGAGCTTTCCTTAGAGATTGCAGGTAGAGGCGCTCCCACGTCGAAATATTTTTCAGCATCGCGTTGATCTGATCGACTCCTTCCTCCTTAGCGAAGTCGCTGCCGACCTCTGGAATAAACGCGTGAGCGAGTTTGTTCCGAATCTTTCGGAGCGAGTGAAGTGCTGCAACGAGGCGTTCAATCGAGCCGTCTTTCTGGTTCTGGTAAATTTTTGATAACTCGTTGATTCGGTCTTCGTGTGTGAGTTCCCGAATCTGACGAGGCGAAAGTCCTGAATACCCGTTTGCATGGAAATAGCCGCATTCGTAGATGTGGAGCGCCAGCAAGTCCTCGATCAGATGGGCGTAGAACATCGCCTCACCATAAGCAGCAGGGAACTCTTCGTTTTGGTCTTTCACGCGTAATTAATGTGCTAACACATATTCGCTCGCCCGGTGCGGTTCAGCACGATTGTGGAAAGTATGGTCACGTCCGCAGTCTAGGCAGAGGAAACGGGCTGTCGAGAGTGGTCTGCCAAGAACGGGGAAGAACGGGGTTCTTGATAATGGTCACACCAGAATTCTGCCGCGACCGCCTCCATCGTCCCCGGCTGCCACCAACCGCGCACGCCCTTTCAAACCGGTTGACCAATAAATTGACTCACGGTTGACCCATTATTGCCATTGCCATATGGGCTTTGAGTCTCAATTCACGGTCACGGCCAGGCTGCTGCAAACAGTGGAAACCGTCGCCGCGTTGCGCGAGCGCATTGGCGCCCCCACGGTGCAGGTCGCGTGGATTTCCGCCTTGCTGAAGGACGCCCGCGTGTTTCCATGACCGTCTCGGCGCTTTCGCGCGGACGAGACGTCCGCGCTCCAGGTTATTTGGACAGGCTCTTGGCCTTGGCGCGTTTGGGCAAAGTGAGCTTCTTGAACTCACGCGTCAGGTTCGTCAGCGAATTCTCCACACCCATGCGCTCCAGGGAACTAGCGCCAACAAAGCCGGACGCCGTGGTGTTCTGGATGACCCGCTGCGCGTCCGCCGGTGTGTTGATCGGCCCGCCGTGACAGAGGAAAATGATGTCCTTCCGCACCCGGCTGGCGGCGTCGATGATTTCTTGCGTGCGTTGGATGGTGAAGTCCCAACTCACCACCGCCTTGTTCACGCCAATGCTGCCGCCGACCGTGGTGCCCACATGCGCGATGATGGCGTCCGCGCCCGCCTTGGCCATCTCCACCGCTTCCTCGGGCGTGGCCACATAGACCACGGAGAATAAATCCATGCGCCGCGCGAGGGCGACCATTTCAAATTCCTTTTGCACGCTCATGCCGGTCTCTTCCAGCACGCCCCGAAAATGCCCGTCCACGATGGTGTGGGTGGGAAAATTGTTCACCCCGCTGAAGCCCATCTCCTTGACCCGGCCCAGCCAGTGCCACATGCGGCGGCGCGGGTCAGTGGCATGGACACCGCAGATGACAGGACATTCCTCCACCACGGGGAGGACTTCGTATTCGCCGATTTCCATGGCGATGGCGTTGGCGTCGCCGTAGGCCATGAGACCGGCGGTCGAGCCGTGGCCCATCATGCGGAAGCGCCCGGAATTGTAGATGATGATGAGGTCGGCCCCGCCCTTCTCGATGAACTTGGCGCTGATGCCCGTGCCGGCCCCGGCCGCAATGACGGCCTGACCTTTCTTAATCGTGGCCCGCAGGCGTTCGACGACTTCTTTGCGCGTGTAGGGATTTCCTTTTCCGGTCCAAGGGTTGGGCATAATTCAGCTAAAATCGTTGTATTCCAAAGGTGCAAAAGGATTTTGGCGGGCGTGGCGATGAGTGGCAATGGGAAATGCGGTCGCGTCGCCCCCGCCGCAGTCTGGTTTGGGGGCAAAGAATTTATCAAATGGATGTTTGACTTGCCCGGGGCCGCATGTTCTTTTGCCATCGGACTACGGAAAAAGATTTCAGAGCGAAGTGACAATTGTTCTTTGATGAGTCGCTCAAACAGTTTCGGTCAGGCTTCAATACAGAGTCAGACCGGATTACCACATAGTCCCACATTGTATTAATTCGAAATTCCCCGGGCCCGGACGGTCATCTTCTGACTGACGGGCCCGGTTTTTTTATTTCTTCGGCCGTTCGCCCCCATTCCTCTGGTTCAACTCGGCTTGGCGCTGGCGAGCGCGCATTTGATTGCTTGAAAATCGGGCTTCGACATCATGGGTTGGTCACCCGAAGACCGGCTGTTCGGGTGGAAGCACCAGTGAGCACAACATGAATCGACGAAACTTCATCCAGCAATGCGCCGGTCTCTCGGCGGCCCTCACCGTGGCGCAGCAACTCGGCGCGCGGGCGGCGGACGCGCCGCCGGACGGCGGCACCATCGTGATCGAACCGCAGCCCCGGCACGAACTTTCGCCCTGGCTCTACATGCAGTTCATGGAGCCGCTCGGCACCACGGACGGTTCGGTCGAGGCGAGCTGGGATCATTTGCACGCGCGCTGGCGGCCCGACCTCGTCGCCGCGACGAAGGAACTCGCGCCGCCGATGATGCGCTGGGGCGGATTGTTCAGCTCTTACTATCGCTGGCGCGAAGGCGTCGGCCCGCGCGCGCAACGCCAGCCGATGCACAACCTGCAATGGGGCGGCATGGAGTCGAACCAGATCGGCACGGCGGAATTCCTCGACTTCTGCCGGCAGGTGCAGGCCGAGCCGCTGATGTGCGTGAACTTCGAGGCGGAAGGCGATCCCGCGTGGGCGGTGAACGGGCTGGGCGAAGCGCGCGCCGGTAACGCGCAGGAAGCCGCCGAGTGGGTGGACTATTGCAACAACCCCGACAACAAAGAGCGCCGCGCCCACGGTCACGCGGAGCCATTCCCCATTCGCGTCTGGCAGCTCGGCAACGAAACGTCGTTCAGCGCGAAGCGCTTCGGGCGCGACGCGGCCATTCGCAAGACCGTGGAGTTCGCGCAGGCGATGCGGAAGGCCGACTCGAAGCTTCAGCTCATCGGCTGGGGCGACAGCGGCTGGGCACCCGAGATGATCAAGCAGGCCGGCGAGCATCTCGACTACGTCGCCTTTCACAATCTCTTTGATCCAGGCGCGCCGCTCAGTGACAACGCCTATCTCAAAGACCCCGCCGCAACGTGGGACGCGCTCATGGGCACCGTGAAAAAGCAGGAGCGGAAAATCCTCGCCCTGCGCGCGCAAGTCGAGGGGCCGAAGTTCAAGCTCGCGATGACGGAGAGTCACTTCACCATGCAGGGCCGCAACCGTTGCGACCTGAACTCGGCGTGGGCCACCGGCGTCGCCTACGCGCGCTTTCTCAATCTGCACCAGCGCCACGGCGACCTGTTGAAGATCGCGAACCTCGGCGACTTCTGCGGCACGCGCTGGCAGTCGAACGTGATCATGATTCCCACACCGGGCGGACAGTCCTACCTCATGCCGCTCGGCAAGGTCACGGCTCTCTACCGCCAGCACACCGGCGCGCAGTTCGTCCGCGTCGGCGGCGGCCCGTCCGACCTCGACATCACCGCGAGCCGCACGGGCGACGAGTTTTTCCTGCACGTCGTGAACACGAACCGCACGCGCGCGCACGCCTGCCGGCTGGCGGTGCCGGGTTTTGTCGTGGAGTCCGGCACGGCGTTTGGCATCGCCGTCGATCCGATGGCCGAGATCACTTCGGCCAAGGATGATCCGATGAAGCTGCTCCAACAACCCGTCGCTCCGGCCACGCCGCATGTTTTCCCAGCGGCATCGGTGACGGCCGTGGTGCTGAAGGCTCGCGCGGTATGACGGAAGCTTTCGACCGTGTCCTAGTTCGCTGAAAGGTGGAGCGAGAGTCCGTCGGGCCACCATTTCGAGCGGAGCGCGGCGAAAGCGAGGAAGTATTTCATGACCCTCCTCGCACCTACTGCTGCATGAAGACGAACACGCCTTTCTTATTGGCCACGATGACGTCGGGTTTGCCGTCCTTGTTGAGGTCGCCCGTGGTGACCTGCGTACCGACGCCGCTGTCGTCGTCGATGAGATGCGGGATGAACTCCGCGCCGCCCTGGCCGTCGCGTTTGAGCTGGAACCAATACAGCACCGGCGCGGCACCCGGTTCATCGTCCGCCGATGGCCCATGCGCCCAGCGACGTTTGCCCGTGACGAGGTCCAACACCCCGTCGCCATCGACATCCACCAGGCGCATCGCGTGGAGCTGGCTGAACTTCACGCCCTGTTTGTTCTCCTCCGGCGTGCGGCCCATGATCTTGTGTTCCGCAAAGCTGCCATCGGCCTTCTGCTCGAACCACCCGAGGCCGTAGCCATGCGCGTCGTAGCTGGTGATGACATCGTTCCGGCCATCGCCGTTCACGTCATACACATACATGTGCGCTCCACCGCGAGCGCCAGCGGGACCGAAGGGGCCGGGATGAAACACCCAGGCTTTGTCCACCTTCGTGCTCGCCGGTTGTTCGAACCACCCATCCCTCGTGAGAATGTCCACGCGCCCGTCACCGTTGACATCGCCCGCACCGTAGCCATGCGTGTAGCGGAAATATTTCTCATCGTTCGCCGGCGACTTGGGCGTGATGGGGCGAAAGCGCGCCTTGCCGAGCGGATTCGCCCAATCGATCTCCGCGTAGCCGAGCTGGCCGCCGCCCTTGCCTTGCGCCGCCGCCGGTTTATTCGCGTCGCTCGAATGCACCAGCAGCTCCGGCTGGCCGTCGCCGTTGATGTCCCTCAAGTCCGGCGACTCGCCGTCGGCCACGTCGAAGATGGCGTGCTTCGCCCAGTTCCCCGCCTTCCCCTTCGGATTGATGAAGACCAGCGCCGGTTCGCCGGGCAGGCCAAAGACCAGAATGTCCGCCCACGAATCGCCGTTGAAGTCCTGCGCGTAGGCCAGAAAATAGTCGGAGTAACCCTTCGCCGGATCGTAAGGCGTCTTGGTCGGCCCGCCCGCGTTCACGCTCGGCGGCGTGAAGTTCACCCGCCGGGCGAAATCCGGCCCATACCAGATGGAGCACCCAGCCGCGATGTCGTTATGGCCGTCATGATCGAAGTCGGCAAACGCACAGCCTTCCGCCACAAACTCGGTGGTGAGGGTCTGCTTCTTGAAAGTGACATTGGCGGCGTGCAACGGCAGTGCCGCCAGCATGGCGAGCAGGAGCGGAGTTAATTTCATGGTGCGTGAGAGTGGAACAGAAAATCCGACCCGAGGGAATGGATGTTTGCCAAGAGGCGAGTCTCGCCTTTTGCGTCCTCGTCCTTGGCTCGCGCCCTGCGCGAAGGGTTTGAACGCGGATGGCCCAGAGCCGAAAATGCGCGACCCATCACTTTGCTGGCCGCGCCGGTTTCTCGGTCTGGCCCGCCGCCCCAGCCACATCGCCGGCTGGCCGCGCGTGCGTGGCGCGGACGCCCGTGAGCGCATCGCCGAGGTCGGCGCGGGCCTTTGCGACTTCAACTTGCAGGCGCGCGACGATTTCAGGATTCGCATTGGCCAAGTCGCGAGTTTCGCCGGGGTCGTGCTTGAGGTCGTAGAGCGCCAGCCCAATTTTCTCGACGCGATAACCGTGCCGGCTGGCGATGCCGCGAATGCCGGAGACTTCAATGGACAGCGGCTTCATGTTCTCCCAGTTCGACGGCTTGCCGCCCTGGCCCGGTGCCGCCGCGACGGTGAGATACTCGTGCGGCAGGTGCAGCTTCCAATCGCCGACGCGCACGGCCTGCAATTCCTCGCCGGAGTAAAACCAGAACACCTCGCGCCCTTTCGCGCCCTTCTCGCCGAGCAGAAACGGCGTGAGGTCCGTGCCGTCAATCTTCGCCGCCGGCAGCGCGGCCCCGCACATCCGCGCGAACGACACGTAGAGGTCCATCGTGGTGACGAGTTCATCCGTCACGCGACCCGCGGGCACGCGGCCCGGCCAGCGCATCACGCACGGCACGTCCACGCCACCGCCGAACGCCGTGAGCTTGCCCTCGCGCAACGGCCCCGCAGAACCGGCATGTTCGCCATAGGAAAGAAACGGCCCGTTGTCCGACGTGAAGACCACCAGCGTGCGTTCGTCGATCCCGTTCTTGCGCAGCGCGGCCATGATTTCGCCCACTGACCAGTCCAGTTCCTGCACGACATCGCCGTAGAGTCCGCGCCCGCTTGTGCCCTTGAATTTCGCCGACGCGAAGATCGGGACGTGCGGCATGATGTGTGGAACGTAGAGGAAGAACGGCTGTTCCTTGTTGCGCTCGATGAAACTCACGGCGCGCTCCGTGATGCGCCGCGTGAACTGCGACTGGTCGGGATCGAGTTCCGCGACCTTTTCGTTTTCGTAGAGCGGCAGCGAGGGAATGCCGCGCGTGACCGGATGCAGCGGCCCGTTGTCATTCGAGTACGGGATGCCGAACCATTCATCGAAGCCGCGCCGCGTGGGCAGGAACGGCTCGCAATGACCGAGATGCCACTTGCCGTAAATGGCCGTCGCGTAGCCCTGCGCCTTGAGCAATTCACTGAGCAGCCTCTCGCTCTGGTTCAGTCCCGTGGTGCTGGTGTGATTCAGCGCGCCCGCCATCCCGACGCGATTGGCGTAACAGCCCGTGAGCAAGGCCGCGCGCGACGCCGTGCAGACCGCCTGCGCGACATAGAAGCTGGTGAACCGCGTCCCCTCGCCCGCGAGCCGGTCAAGGTGCGGCGTCTTGATGTCCCGCGCGCCATAGCACCCCAGATCGCCATAGCCCAAATCATCCGCCATGATGAAAACAATGTTCGGCCCCGGCGCAATTTCCGCCGCGCAGCCATGCCCGCAACAGAACGCCAGGAGCGCAAAGAGGACGGCGGAGAATTTCATGGCGAAATGATGGTCAGGTGAATCGCTCGGCTCTGGTGCGCGTGTCCACCACGGCTACATTTTTGGAGGGTGCTTTTTGAAGTGCTCAACGATGTCCGCACGAATCAGCGCGACGCTTTTCTTGTTCGGCGTGTTCTCCTCTGACTTTGCCCAAGCGCGCCCAGGATGAAGCGTGTCCCACGGTGATCGCTCATTGGAACGAGTGCCCGCGCTGTCTCCATGCTTGCCGAATCCGTAGCAAACTTTCAGCTCGTTGTTCCAAACCGGCTTGAACCAATCGATCAGCAGGTCTTCAGCAGTCTCAACCCACGCGCTCCGCACCACGAGGTAGCGGCAATCGAAATCGCTGAGTTCCAAGTTTTCGGCACTGGCCAGGCTGCGGTGGTGGTCTTTGAGCCGGATGAAAAGCCGCGTGCCTTGCTCCTGGGGTGTGAGCGCGTGGAGAGCATCAGGGTCGGCTTTGCCCACGTAGATGGGATGGTCCTTGCGCGCAATCGGAGTGTAGCAATCAAACGGGCCACGGTAGTAGATGGCATAAACTCCCGCCCCATAAAACGACTGCTTCACTGCTTCGGAAAGCGGTTCCTTGTCTTGAAGCAGCAGGGTGTGAGCGACCATCTCGCCAATAACTTTGGGACTCGTCGGGTCGAAAACGTGCTTCGGCTGGCGAGTCAAATCGAGCGATTGCGCCACGCTGTTCAATCGAAGCGCCGCGCCTTCCAGATCCCCGCGTATCGCGCGCCGTTTCAGAGCGGAGATTTCCGCATAGTCTGCCGGATCGGTTGGCAGCGTCTTTGCCAGTTTGATTATCTCCGCTAGAACCTCACTGAGTTTGTTGGGCATCAGCAAAACCTTGGTGTTTCGGCCGCATCATGTCTTTCGATGGCGGCACGGATGCTTCGCAACACAACTTCGCCCAGGGCGACTGGAACCGCGTTCCCAAGCTGCCGCATGTTCTCGGTCCAACTGCCCTCAAAAACGTATTCATCTGGAAACGCCTGTAGGCGACAGGATTCGCGCACCGAGAAGTAACGCACTTCACCGTTGAGGCGACGCAACATGTTCTCTCCGCCCGGAACGCCGTGATCGCCAGCCTTGAGGGTCTTGGCCGGTTCATCCAACGGACTGCCCGTATGACCCGGGTAGGAACGCGCGCCTGATTGGAGAACATGATTGGCGATGCGGGCTTGGCCCGCACTGGGCGCAGGTTCTCCCAAATCAGAAATGGCGTCGCGCACGGTGCGCCACGGTGCGCGGTTCGCCGGTGGAGTGAACAGCATTCTCCCGATCTCGCGCCGTGCGAAGACTGGCGGTGCCGTTGGACGATTTCGAGTCGCGACACCGTGCTGTTCCCAATAATCGCCGGTGCGCCATTGCGAGTGAAGCAGGGCCTCACGCGAATGAGTTGGCGCGGGGAAAGACCACGGAATCTGAATGTCGGAACGGAAGCCGACGAAGAACACACGCTCTCGCCGCTGCGGCACGCCGTAATCAGCCGCGTTCAGCAGTCGCCAGATGACACGATAACGAAAGTCCGGCTCCGCACCTTCGGTGCGGATTCGCTCCAACCGCGAAAGGTGCTCGATCCAATCTTCGCACTCACGACGCACGACGCCCGGATAGCTCAGTTGAAGAACGATGTAGCTGAAATACTTGGCGAACGATTGCCGCGTCAGCCCCTTCACGTTCTCGAAGACAAACACACGCGGCTGAACCTCGCGCACGACACGCGCAGCTTCGGGAAAAAGATTCCGTCGGTCGCCCATCGCACGATGCTTGCCGCCAATGGAGAACGGTTGGCACGGTGGTCCGCCCGAAACAAGATCGGCGCGACCATGCCAAGTGCTGAAGTCCTGATGATGAACGTCGGCTTCAATCAACGGCCAGTGGCGCACAAGCTCGAAGCCACGGCGTTGGTTCGCGCGAATCGTCTCACAGGCATCGTGATTGTACTCAAGCACGGCGTCATGCTCGAAACCGGCATTCGACGCGGCCAATGCCAGCCCGCCGGCTCCAGCGAACAGTTCAACGCAACGCAACGGGCGACGAACTGGAGCGGCAAGTTCTTCTCGCAATGCCATCGCGCCGCGAAGCGGTTCTTCAAGCCCAGGGAGCGGCCCTGTGCGACGCGGCGGCTTGCGCCGGTAAAGCGGCTTCTGTTTTGTGGGTGATGATTTCTTTTTCATTCACTCGGCCAATCTGACCGCGACGCTGCCAGAGTCCGGCGCGTCGGGCAAGCGGTCACACTTTCAAATACAATGCATCAGCGCCACAGCGCGCTCGGGAAGCGGCAGCACGGTCACTTCGTCGCGGTCGCGGCGGGCGGGGTGTGTTTGAGGAGTTTGCTGGCCCAGGCGGTGAAGTGTTTCATGTTCGAGCGGTCTTCGTGGCCGCCGTCGTGCTGACGCCAGGCGAGTTCGCCGTCGAGCATGTCGGTGTTGACGGGCGGCATCTTCGCGGTGCGGTAATTTTCCTTCTCGCCGATGTCGCGCGCGCCGAGCAGGCGGAAAACGGGGCCGGCGGCGACGGTGGCCATGTAGCTGCCCTGCTGGTCGAGCCAATTGGCGTCGCCCTTGGCCGGGATGCCGTAGCTGATGAAGGTCGGGCGCGGCGCGCAGAGGGCGATCAGTTCGTGTGCGTCCACGGGCAGGTCGCCGGCGTTCTTGCTGCCGAACTTGGATTCGGCGGTGCCGTACTTCAGGAAGTTGCCGGCCATCCAATGATACTCGCCGGAGCCGGTGAGGCTCTCGACGGCTTCGCCGAAATTCCGGCGGTGCAATTTCGCGCCGCCTTCGCCCGAGGAGCCGACGAGTGCCACGGCGAAGCGCGGCTCGAAGGCGAGCGTGACGAGCGCGGCCTTGCCGTAGCGCGACACGCCTTCGATGCCGACTTTCTTGGCGTCCACGGTGGAATCGGTTTCGAGGTAATCCAGTCCGCGCGCCGCGCCCCAAGCCCAGGCGCGGAGCGAACCCCAGTCGTCGGGCTTGCGCGGCTGGCCTTGGTTGACGAGGCCGATGATTCCCCTGGTCAATCCACCGGGATTGCCGCCGCGACCGCCGCCACTGTCGTCCTGAATGCTGTTGGGATTGATCGTGGCGTAGCCCCAGCCGGCGGCGATGAGCATCTCGGTCGAGGACGGGCCGGCGTTGGACCCGCCGCCAAAGCCGCCGCCGAAGCGGTTGGTGGGCGCAGGCTCGCCAGCGCGACGGGGAAAACCATTTCCGCCGAAGCCGCCGCCAAACATCATCAGCACGGGCACGGGACCCTTGGCGTTCGCGGGCGTGACGAGCGTCATTTGGATGCCGACCTTGATCGACGGGCAGGCGGAGTTGTCCACGTTGCCAACGAATTGCTTCGCGACCACGGGCAACGTGCCGACGACGCGGTCCGTCGCCTGCGTCACGACCGTCCACGTCACCTTCGGAACATTCTTCGGCACCCGTCCGATGATCTCGCGCTCGAAGTCCTCGACGATTTCGGGACGGCGCACTTTCCACCACTGCTCCGTGCTGGTGACCTTCTGGCCGTCTTTCGTCACCAGCGGATCGGGCAGGTCGGGAAAGGGATTGGCCTTGGCGGGATCGTAATTGGCGGCGTTGGTCGTGGCGTTGGCGTTGCCGCTCGGGCCGGGGCGCAATCGGGTGATGCCGAGCTGCTCCATCATGTTTTGGTGATCCTGCTGCGTGGTCCAAGTGAGCGGCTCAGGCGTGCGGCAACCGTTGAGCAACAACGCGACCACGAGGCAAGCGGCAGGGAGGGAAAGCGAACGCGGCAAATGTTTCATAGCCATTGGGGACTCTTGGGAACCGCCAAGGGATACGCCGATTTGGCCAGGGGGCAAGGATGGAAATGGAGCGCGGCTGTGTCGGAGACCAGCCGCAGCGGCCTCGTCTGAAACAACACGCGCTCCAAACTTTCAGCGTGCTGCGGCTGGGCTGCGCCACAGCCGCGCTCCATTCAAGGCTTCGGCACCGCACCCATCTGGATGAACTCGTCACGGCTCAACACGCCGTCCTTGTTCACGTCGAACTTCTCGAAGCGCTTTGGGGCTTCGGCGGGATCGGGCTGGCCGACGAGGAATTCTGCGCGCGTGAGCTGGTTGTCATGGTTCCCGTCCTTCTTCTCGAAGAGCGTGACGCGATCCTGTTTCTGTTTCGCCGTCATGGGCTTCATGTCTTTGATCTGCGGCTTGGCTTCAGGCTGCTTGGCGAGCAAGGCGCGCAGTTGGGCCACCACTTCGGGCTGGGACGCCGCGAGGTTCTTCGTCTCCAGTGGATCGGTTTCGTAATCATAAAGTTCGAGGTCGGCGGAATCAGCGGTCGCGCTGGGGACTTTCCATTCCACGAGGCGATAGCGCGCAGTGCGCACGGCGCGGCCGAGGCGTTCGCCGCGCGGATAGACGTGGAGAATGTGGCTCTTCGTGCCGAGCGCCGGGTCGCGCAGGGCGGGCACGAAACTTTTTCCCTCGAGGCCCTGCGGCACGGACGGCGCGGGCAGTCCGGCGAGTTCGGCGAGCGTCGGGTAAAGGTCCACGGTCTCGACCAGCGCGTTCACGGCGCGCGTGCCGGGCTTCGTCACACCGGGCGCGGCGACAATGAGCGGGATACGCGCGGCCTGCTCGTAGTTGGAATGCTTGCACCACTGGCCGTGGTCGCCGAGATGCCAGCCGTGATCGCCCCAGAGCACGATGATGGTGTTCGTCGCGAGATTCAGCCGGTCGAGTTCGTCGAGCACGCGGCCGAGTTGC
>JAYVWQ010000067.1:0-10801 GCA_043785945.1 Akkermansia sp. | reverse complement strand
TAATTTCGCCATCCCGAGCTTGATGCCCGTAAGTGCCCCGTTCGTACAGCTTTATTTCTCACACGCCCGCTTGAACAAAGTGCATGACAGGCTCTAGTCACTCCCGCTCTCGACAAGACGTTCTACGGGAAGCTGCGACCCATCTCCGAAAAGTGGATTCCTGAAGCTCTGGCGGTCAGCGGATTCAGTCGTGAGGAAGTGCTGAGGTTTGATCTGCCCGAGAAGGTGATGGCTGACTTTCGCGACTGGTTGAAGGTGAATGTGTCCGACCGCCCGATGTTCATCTCCGACAACAACGGCTACGACTGGCAGTTCATCTGTTGGTATTTTCATCACTTCCTGGGCGAGAATCCGTTTGGCCATTCATCAACCAATCTCGGCTCGCTCTACAAAGGACTGGTGCGAGACACGTCCAAGAATTTCAAACACCTCCGGATCACCAAGCACACCCATCACCCGGTTGACGATGCGAAGGGCAACGCTGAGGCGATGTTGGCGATGATCAAGGAGTTCGATTTGAAGATCAGGCTGTGAGGTGCCGACGAAGGAGAGGGGTGAGGTGAAAGCGCGGTGACAAAATTTTAGTATTGGAGGTCCACAGTGGCCGGAACGAGGGCAGAGAAGAGTCATTTTTGACGTCGATGGACCTCTTCAAACAGTGGTGGAACTCGACGGACTTGTTGTTAGTTTTGTTGTTAGTCAGCCCGATAAAAAGCCATAAAACACTCGTTTTATTGGCAAAAAGAAGATGGTGCGCGGTAGAGGTTTCGAACCTCTGACCCCTACCGTGTCAAGGTAATGCTCTACCACTGAGCTAACCGCGCACTCCAAAGAGGACGCGCATTTCGCCAAACCCCTCCCCGGATGGCAAGCGTAGAAATTGCGTTTCGTGTTGTCTGAGGCGGAAGGCGGTGCCGGAGAAGAGGATTTCTCGCGAAGCAAACGAAGGGGGCGAAGGAGGGGAGGGGAGCCTGTAACGCGGAAACATCAGCCAGTTTCCGAGCGAAATTTTGCCGCGCCCGGCTTTCGCCGCCTTCGCGAGAAACATTTCCCTCCGCGCCCACCTTTCCGTAAATTCCTGGCGCATGAAACTAGGCATTATTAACTCCGCCTTTCAGCAGGCCGGCCTCGACACTGCGACCGGGCTGAAGCATGTCGCGCGCATCGGCTTCGATTGCGTGGACGTGTTCACCGAGGCCGTCGGCATCTCTGCAAATGAAATTTCCCTCGTGGCCCGTACTTCCGAAAAACTGGGCCTGCCGATTATTTCACTGCCCGTCGTGTCTGTCGGGTTGGTGGACTTCAACGAGCCGGTTCGCGCGTTTCATGTGGAGCGCACGAGAAAATTCATCGACCTCGCGTCAGACTGGGGCGCGCGCAATGTCCTCCTCGTCCTCGGCGAATACCTCTGGCAGCGCGAAGTCATCCCCGCCGAAGCCCAGTGGCAATGGGGCATCGAGACCTGCCGCCGGCTCGGCGACTACGCGGCAAAGAAAAAAATCGACATCGCTCTCGAACTGGAACCGTTTCGCCTGAGCCTGCTGAACAGTGTCGATGCAATGGTGCGTTTCGTGGACGAGTGCGACCACCCGCGCGTGCGCGCCAACATTGATATCAGCCACCTCGTCCTCTCCGACAGCAGTCCCGCCGATGTGGGCAGGCTCCAGGGCCGGGCCATTCACGTTCACCTCAGCGATTGCGATGGCAAAGTGCATGGCGATCTGCCGCCCGGTCGCGGCGTGGTGAAGTTCGCGCCCTATCTCCAGGCCATCAAAGAGCTGAACATCCCGGACGGCGTCGTCTCCATCGAACTCGAATACGCGCCCGACCCGGCCCGCATTGTGGAGTGGGTCGAGGAGGCGTATCGCGAAACGGCCAAGCTCATGGCCCTCGTGGGAATGCGAAAATGAAACTCTATTTAACCCTCAACGTATGAACCTTGCCGACCTTCGCCGCGAATACACCCAGGGCGGTCTCCGCCGCGCGGAACTCGATCCCGATCCGCACGGGCAGTTTCACAAGTGGTTCGAACAGGCGCTCAAATCCGAGTTGCTCGAACCCAGCGCCATGACTCTGGCCACGGCGGACCGCGCCGGCCGGCCGGCCGCGCGCATTGTTTTGCTCAAGGCGGCGGATGAACGAGGCTTCACCTTTTTCACCAACTACGAAAGCCGCAAGGGCGCGGAGCTGGCGGAGAACCCGCACGCGGCGCTGGTGCTCTACTGGCCGGAACTGGAGCGCGAGATTCTCATCACGGGCGCGGTGACGAAAGTCTCGCGGGCTGAGTCCGAGCAATACTTCGCGCTGCGCCCGCGCGGCTCGCAACTCGGCGCGTGGGTGTCGTGTCAAAGTTCCGTCGTGCCGGACCGCGCCTTCTTGGAAGCGCGCCTGGCCGAGCAGGAGGCGCGCTTCGCCGCCCGTGCCGTGGAACTCCCGCCCTACTGGGGCGGCTACGTGCTCGCGCCCGTGCGAATCGAGTTTTGGCAGGGCCGGCCCAACCGGCTGCACGACCGGTTCCAATACTCGAAGCAGGCGGATGATTCGTGGCGCATCGACCGGCTCTCACCCTGAGCGGGAGTGATTGTAAGTGGCGTGTTGATTAACCAGTTGCTGGTAGGGCGCGTCGCTCCGCGCGCGCCGGGGTGAGGGGGAAGAGGCCGGAGGGATGGGCGGTTGGTGCCGGTCAAGTTGCGGGTTCTTCGGTTGCCTCTCTCCGATTCGGCGTCGTCTTCCACGAACTGCTCACCGGCGAACTGCCGCTCGGACGCTTCGGCCCGCCCTCGGCCAAAACCCCGGTCGATGCGCGCGTCGATGACGTGGTGATGCGCACCCTGGAGCGGGAGCGCGAGAAGCGTTTTCAAAGCGCGGGCTTCAACTTGATTTCAGTTCAATGCTTTCGAGAACACGCGCCAAAGTTCAGCGCGCAACCGAATGCCATCTTTGACACCGCCAGTTCCGTGTGTCATAAAATTCACCATGAAAACTGCGAGGCCAGCCCTGCCGAAGAAGTCGCCCGGAACCGCCCAAGCCGAGGAACTCCGCGCCCGCAGCAACAAGTTGACCGAGGCCGAAAGAAAGAAACTCCGCGACGCGGGGATGCAACTTTTCTATGGATGCGATCCAAAGCCGGCCGGTTCTCATCGCGGTTGACACCAACGTCCTGCTCGATCTCGCCGACAAGGTTGATGACGTCACCGATGCCGTGCAGGTGATTCGCCGCCGGCTCCGCCACGCGCAGCTTCTCATCCCGCCCACCGTCCGCGAAGAACTGGCGAACGATGCGCTGCACTCTGAAGATTTCGAGAAGCGGGAACGGGCCATGTCCGCGTTCCGTCTCGCCCGCGCTTGGAACATCCAGCCCATCGACTTGATCGAAGCCCGCCACGCTGAGGCCCGCCGCATCGGGCAACGCCTGCGCCGTCTCGCCCTGCTGCCGGAAGCGGAAGTCAACGACGGCTTGCTGCTCGCGGAGTCCGCCCTGCTTGCCTGTTCCATGCTGCTCACGAGCGACGCACATCTGCGCAGCATCGACTTCGAGCGCCTGGCCTACGAGTTGCAAAGCTTCGGACTCAGCACACCGGTCATGGCCACGCCGCGCGAAATCGTGCGGAAGTTTTTTCAGTAACCTCGTCCCGCCGTTGCCTCAGTAACCAGTCACGATGAAAACTGACTCGACCAACGCCTGTCCAAAGTGCGGCGCGACCGTGCCGCCCGAAGCGCCGCAGGGGCTGTGCCCCAAGTGCGTGCTCGCCGCCGCCGCTGCCGCCGAACCCGCGCCCACGGCCACGTCGCAAATCCCTTCGCTCGAACGCCTCGCCGCCGCGTTCCCGCAACTGCAGATCCTCGAACTGATCGGGCGCGGCGGCATGGGTTTCGTGTTCAAGGCGCGGCAACCGCACCTCGACCGCTTCGTCGCGCTCAAGCTGCTGCCGGATTCGCTGGCCCACGATCCGCAGTTCGCCGAGCGCTTCAATCGCGAGGGCCGCGTGCTCGCGCGCCTGAACCATCCGAACATCGTCAGCATTTTTGATTTCGGCTACGCGCCTGCCGTCCCCCGGAGCGCGGCTGTCCCCAGCCGCAGCAACGCCGACCTCGCCGGGCGCATGGAAAATTCTCCGCCGTCTCCCGCTGACACAGCCGCTGCGGCTTGGAAAAGCCGCGCGCCGTCGGAAGGCGGCTTCTACTACCTGATGATGGAATACGTCGATGGCGTGAACCTGCGCCAGGCCATGCAGGCCGGACGCTTCTCGCCTGCCGAGGCGCTGACCATCGTGCCGAAGATTTGCGAGGCGCTTCAGTTCGCGCACGAGGAAGGCATTCTCCATCGCGACATCAAGCCCGAGAACATCCTGCTCGACGCCAAAGGCCGGGTGAAAATCGCCGACTTCGGCATCGCCAAGCTCGTGGGCGAGGAACATCCCGACGTTTCGCTCACCGCCACCGGCGCGGCCCTCGGCACCATGCACTACATGGCCCCGGAGCAGATCGAGAAGCCGGCCACCGTCGATCATCGCGCGGACATCTATTCGCTCGGCGTCGTCTTCTACGAACTGCTCACCGGCGAACTGCCGCTCGGACGCTTCGGCCCACCCTCGGCCAAAACCCCGGTCGATTCGCGCGTCGATGACGTGGTGATGCGCACGCTGGAGAAGGAGCGCGAGAAGCGTTTCCAAAGCGCGGGCGAAATGGGCACGACCGTCGAGCATCTCACCGAAGTGGGCGCAGGAAGTTTCAAAGGTGCGCCGCCGAAAGCGTCGGGCGCGGAGCCGCAGCGTGGGCCGGTTGGAACGATGAAAACCCAGGCGGAACCCAGCCCAGGTCGTTTCCTCTTTCCCTACCGCCGGGCCGCCATCGCTGGAATTCTTCTGCTGGCATTGATTGTGACCGGCACGGCCGTCGTGAATTTGTTCCTGCCGAAGACCTATTCGGCCAAAGCGACATTTACCCACGCTGGTTTCGACAATCCGTCCGAAGCGAACCGCCTGTTTCGAGAAATTATTTCCGGGCCGGTTCTTAGCCAGGTCATCACTGATTTGGATTTGAAAAGCCGGTCGTCGTTCCGCTCCGAATCCGGTCCATTGTCAGATGAACGCGTGATGCTGATGCTGCGAAATCGTCTCACGGTCAGCCACATGAATGGCACCATCCTTTGCGATGTTCGGGCCGTCAGTGAAAGTCGCGAAGAGGCTGCCCAACTAGCCAATGCCGTAGTCAGCGCCTACCGCGCTCAATACAAAGCGGCGGAAATCATGGAGCGTGCTGAAGCCAGCGACCGGCCCATTTCCCCAAGGCGTGCCCGCAATATCGCCATCGCTTCCGTGCTCGGAATTCCGATCGCTGCCATCGGGGGCGTTCTCTTTGGATTGTGGGCTGGGTGGCGGGCCAAACGTCAAAAACTCGGCGGAACCATCGCCGCCAAGCCGGAGAATGTGGTGCCCCCGATTCCCGCGTGGTCAATCAAGGGCGTCCTGAGCGCCGCACTGGTGGGCCTTAGCTTGCTGTTGCCGCTCCTGTCGCTCGCAGTGCTCTTGCTCAAACCCTATCGGTACGAAGAAGCACCAGCGGTGATTTCTTTCCTCTACAAACTCACAACCATTTCCCTTCTCTCATCCATTCCCGCTTTCCTCGGCACCATTCTCGGCTGGATGGTGTTGAGTGATGTCAGCGTGTCGGGCGGGCGATTGCGTGGCGCGGTGTTTGCGGTGTTCGCCGCACTCGCCTGGCCGGTGCTCCTGTTAAGCGGCGTCACCGTCTGGCTCGTCGTGGCTCCGATCCGCAACTTCAGTGCGAGCGCCCCCCTCGCCAGCTTTCTGCTCATGCTCGTGCCGGCGGGACTGGTCACGTTCATCATCTGGGCCATCTACACCACGACCCAAAAGGCCACGGGCCAGCCCGCGCCCCAGCGGCGCGGTGCGCTCAAATGGGTTTTTCTCGGTTTGTTTCTCGCGCTCGTTGGCTTCGGTATTACGTCGCGCTCGAATCGAACCAGCGCCGAGGCCGACGGTCCATTCGCCCCGCTCAGTGCCGCCGAAATGCTTCCGGCCAACATGGTGGAACTCGTCGCGATCACTCGTCATCCTTCGGACGGCGCGTGGTGGAATGCCGATGGCGCGCCCTCCGAGCAGCACGTCACGCAGCGAGGCGCGAACGCGACGCCCATCAACGGCCAGCATGCCGTGGAGTTTTTCTTTCGCTTTCAGAACATGGATTTGAGCGGCACCGCTGTGACGTATCAGTTCGGCCTATGCAGCGTCTCGGCGGATGGGGCGGTCGAAGAAAACGGCCAGCCTGTGCGCGATGGGGCGATTGTGGCCGCGACGTTTCCCGACTCGTTGCGCGCGACCACCGTGCGCGTGGGTTTGGGAATTGATCCGTGGGAAACCCTGGCGACGAGCCGGAAAAACGCGGACAGCCAGATTTCTTTTTCCAGAAAAGGCCGTCCGATCAAAGTGGGTTTTGTTGCGCCCGTGGAAAGAAGTCCTTCTTTCACGGTGCTGACCGTCACGCACTCGCTCGAAGGTGAAGCCGTCCGAGCCATCGCCGTCGATGCCGCTGGCCGCGAACACCTCGCGACGGAGACGGAGACGAGCCGGTTGAACGAAGAATTCTCCGCGACGTTTCCTTTGGCTCGACGGGACATTCGCGAGTTTCGTTTTCAAGCGCGTCCGTATCGCTGGGCGGAATTCAGGAACGTGCCCTTACAACCGTTGGAACGTCGTCCTTCGGGCGCGGTCTCGGCTACAGCCACCAACATCACGCCGTGGATTCGCTTCACCTTCACTGCCGTCGAACTGCGCGAGGTGCAGGGCGTGCGCTGGCTGGCCATTGAATACCTGGATGACGTGCATGGCGAATGTGACAAGTCATTCCCGTGGGAGACGACCATCAATGGCTTCAAGGGCGAGACCCGCACCGCCAAGTCCCTCGGCGGCGACACGAACGGGCCCGTGCGCCATCAACGCGTCGAGTATCGGATGCAGGAAAGATTCTCCCGCCCAGAGCTTGAGGACTTGCGAGATCGTGTGGCCGAGAAGTTGAACCACAAGTCGTTCCGCCTAAGCCTAGGCGAAGAACTTTTGCTCTTTGAACTTCCAACTCCAGGATCGGGCGCGTTCCAAGCCCGGATCAAAGTGGTGCTGCCGTTGAAAGTCGGCGAGCAGATCGAACCGGGCGCAAATCCGCTCGCGCTTCAGTTCCGACTGGTGGCGCTAGATGCGGACACCAATGCACTCGTGGACGTGATGATGGAGCCGCAGGGCGAGCGACCAGCCCGCCGTCTGAGAGTGTTGCGCCCGGTGCTGATGGACGGCTCGGCGGTGGCCCGCGCGGGAATCCAGTTGGAAACCAACGGCTCGCGCACCATCGGCATCGAACTCACCGCCGAAGGTGCGCGGCGCTTCGAGTCCATCACGGCGAGCAACGTCATGCGGCAACTCGCCATCGTGTCAGGAGGCCGGGTGTTGAGCGCGCCGATGATCCTCAGCGCCATTCCCGGAGGTGTGCTGAACCTCAGCGGCGGCAGGTCTGCGACCGAGGTTCACCAACTGGTCGCGGAATTAAATCGCCAGCCGGAGGGGCTGGAGTTTTCGCCGACCGTCGAGCGTTTGCTCCTTCGTGCTCCCGACAGTCCGTCTGGCTCGATCTGCCTCGATCTGGATACCGGAAACTACGCGACGAACCGCTCGTTCCGCAGGGACGAGCGCGCCACGCAGGACTGGCTTCAAACGAGCGGGGTCGATCTGCTTGCCATTGGCACCGCCGATCAAATCCCCTTGCTTGATGCCTTTGATTTGGTGTCCATTGAGGCACCCGCTGGCGCGTGGGATTCTATGTCGCCACAAAATGTCGGATGGAACTGGGCCTTGATGCGCGACGCGGCCAAACAAGAATCCCAACTGGCCACCATGCCCGGTCGTGCCGACACCTTCCTGTTCCGCACGCGCGAGAATGGGTTCGGGCTTCTCCAAATTCTTTCCGTCACCAATCCCGCGCCCGACGTGAAGATTCGTTACAAGCTGGTGAAGGACGCGCCTGCCAAACAATTTTGAACAGCAACACGCCACAACCATCCGCCGCCAACTTCGCCCCCACGCGCTGGACGCTCGTCCTGCGCGCGCGGGGCGAAAGCGTCGAGGCGCGCGGGGCGTTGAGCGAGTTGTGCGAGGCGTATTACCAGCCCGTCTTCCGCTTCCTGCGCCGCGAGGGGCGCGAGGAGGATGCGGCGCGTGAACTGACGCAGGAATTTTTCGCGCGCCTGCTGGCCGGCGGCGGACTCGGCGCGGCGGACCCACGACGCGGGCGTTTCCGCTCCTACCTGCTCGGCGCGGTGAAACATTTCCTCGCCGACCAGCGTGACCGCGAGCATCGCCAGAAGCGCGGCCGCGGCGTCGCGCCCGAATCCCTCGACGCGCAGTCCGACACCCAGCCCGCGCTGCAAGTGACCGACCACGCCAGCACGCCGGACGACACGCTCTTCGACCGCGAGTGGGCGCTGGCCGTGATGGACCGCGCGCTGCAAACCCTCGCCGCCGAGTTCGCGGGCGCGGACAAGGCGGAACAATTCACCGTGCTCAAGCCCTGGCTGGTGGGCGACACCGCGTTGCTGCCGCAAGCCGAGGCCGCCGTGCGCCTCGGCCTGAGCGAGAGCGCGATCAAGGTGGCCATTCATCGCCTGCGCAAACGCTTCCGCGAAGTCATTCGCACCGAGATCGCGCAGACCGTCGGCGAGGGCGCGGATGTGGACGGGGAGTTGCGCTACTTGGTGGAAGTGCTGACGCGGGGGTGAGCGTGCCGCCAGCATTCTGCTGGCCTTCCTCCTTCCGCCGGGGCCAGCGGGACGCTGGCGGCACGTTCCCAGGCTCCGGCCAACTTGACTTTTTCGCGAACGCCGACATGATGTCGGACATGAAAACTTTCACCGTGCGCGAGCTGGATCGGCAGCCGGCGGTCGTGCTAGATGCCTGTGATCACGATGGCGAGGCGCGCATCCGGCGCCGTGATGGCAGAACCTATTTGCTGGTGCCGGAGACGGAGCCGAAGCGCGTTATCACGTCGCTGCCGGATTTTGCGTCGCGGCGGCGGAAGCTTTTTCCCAAGCCGCTGACCAAAGGGCAGACGCGGCAGGTGGATCAATTGATCCGGGGTGAATGAAACCTTACGCCGACACAAATGTCTTCACCCGGCTCTATCTGCGGTTGGACGACAGTCCGGCAGCAGATGCGCTGGCCGACTCGGCCCGAAGCGAAAGAGCTGAACCGGTTCCAATAACTTGGCTGCACCGGGTGGAGTTTGTGAACGCCCTCCAACTGCACATCTTTGCCGGCAAACAAACAGGACACGTCCGGGTGACACTGGAGCAGGCGGCGGCCGCCCTGGAAAATTTCCGCGCGGACGTCAGCGTTACCTCGTTTCTGCGTCCGGTGCGTTTTTCAGAAGCCGTTCTGGAGCGTCAGGCTGAAGAGCTTTCCCTGCGCCACACGGCCCGGCAAGGATTCCGCACCT
This sequence comes from Akkermansia sp., assembly GCA_043785945.1. Classification (GTDB taxonomy): domain Bacteria; phylum Verrucomicrobiota; class Verrucomicrobiia; order Limisphaerales; family SIBH01; genus JANNGC01. Next base: position 1,300 of record JAYVWQ010000067.1, on the reverse strand, counting down.
ACGATCTGTTGCACGTAGCATCCGCTTTGCTGCTGGGCTGCGATACGTTTTGGAGTTTTGACGAGCGGACGCTGAAGCTTGCCAGGCTGGAGGGAATGAAAATTTCTGCCGGCCGTCGCTCGTGAGGGGCCGATCGTCCGGACAAGATTCCAAAGCTCTATTCCACTACAATTGCCGTGACAACGGCGCGCTCAATTCCTACCAACGCCGCGCATGAACCGCATTCTCGTCCTCTACGATTCCAAGTCCGGCCACGTCGCGCAGATGGCGCAGCTCGTGGCCGAGGGGGCGCGCACCATTGCAGACACCGAGGTGCGGGTACGCTCGGTTGAGGAGCCGGAGGCGGTCGCGGATGTGCTCTGGTGCGATGGTCTCGCCGTGGGCAGTCCGACCAACATGGGAATACTCTCGTGGAAGATGAAGCGGTTTTGGGACGAGGCGATGGGTCCGCATTGGATGAAAATTGACGGCAAGATCGCCTGCGCCTTCAGCAGCGCGGGCGGCTGGGGCGGGGGCATGGAACTGGCCTGCCAGTCGATCCTCACCGTGCTGATGAACTTTGGTTTTCTCACCTTCGGCGTGACCGATTACGCGGCCAAGAAGATGACGTTGCACTACGGCGCGGTCTGCGCCAAGGAGCCGCGCGAAGAGGAGGCGCAGGCGGCGTGTCGCCTGCTCGGTCAGCGGCTCGCGGAGTGGACGGCGGTCTGTGTTCACGGACGCCAGGAGGAGCATCCGGCGAAGAAGATGGCGGAGCGCATGTTGCCGGGATGAAGGGGGAGAAACCTCACACTTCAAAAATTAAACACCGCGTTAACACCAAGCAGCAATGGGTCGCAGTTGTCCTCGCCGGTGATGCGGTGGGGCGCATTTCTTGGGCGCCACTTGGGAAAAGCAGATTTCTCGCGAAGGCCGCGAAGGGGGCGAAGGAAGGAAAGGAAACATCTGAGTCGGCCAGTCTTTGATTCCTTCGCCCCCTTCGCGGCCTTCGCGAGACACAGTCCCGTTCTGTCTGCTTGATTCCAGTTCAGCCCAGCAAGGATTCCAGCGCGCGGCGGACGCGGTTGGTGGCGGACGGCGAAAGATTCTCCGGGTTTGGGAGAAATGGGAACTCAACCACTCGGTTGTCGTCCATGAACTCAGCGAGCAAGGCCAGGTTTGTACGGCTGGCGGCATCGGCTTTTTTTGGCGACATCAAGACGATCCGGGCAAGCTTCGCGGGATGAGGCGGCAAGGCCTCAAGCGTGAGCCGGAGGTGGTTCACCACGCCAAGACGGTTTGGCGCTGCGATGAAAACTTC
>JAYVWQ010000066.1:0-9169 GCA_043785945.1 Akkermansia sp. | reverse complement strand
TTCGCGCCAGTGCCGTTCCGTGATCGGGTGCCCCATCAGGCGCGCGTAATCGGCCAGCCCGATCTCGGTAAGCCGCGCCGGCGGGATAAGTGAATTGTTCCGCAACTCCAACGCCTGGCCGAGAGCCTCGCGCAGTTGGCGGGCCTTGGCGATGCACTCATCCGAGCATTGAGCCAGGGGCAGCGGCGCTTGCCAGTCCAGCGCGGGCGCGGCCAGCATCGAGGGCACATCACGGTATCCGCCGACGCGCGCGGCCTGTTCCAACTCGGCCCGCAGGGATTCCGGCAGCGACGCGAGACGCCAGTGACGGGCGGGCTTGTTCTTCACCGGCAACAAGTCATCAGGGCTGATCCCCGCCAGCCGGTCGCTGATGGCCTGCCGGCTCTTGCCGAGGGCGGCAGCGAACTGCGCGGCGGTGAAGAGTTGGGGCGCGGTGGGGTTCATGCGGCGGGCGCGGCGGGGGGTTCGGGGGGTGGAAGTTGGCGGCGCAGCGTGGCCGCGTATTGGTCAAAGATGCCCTGATGCTTGGGGGCCTCTTCCTTCCAAGCGGCGATCAATTCTGGAATGTAACGGTTGAGGTCAAAGGCTGGTTTCTCCGGCCAGAGCGGGCGATAAATGCCCTCGCGTTCATCCTGGTAGCCGACGGCGAAGAAGGCCGACCAGTTTTCCAAACAAGGGGCCACGGCGCGGGCGGCGGCGGCCACGTCGCGCACCAGGAAGCTGGCATGGGCGTGATGCAACAGCCCAGTGGTGACGACGCCGTGATCGGAGAATTGAAGACCGGCCGCTTTCAGTTCCAAACAAAGGAGGCGGTGGAGAAATTGTCCGCCGAGCATTTCCATGAACAAGCCCGGCGCGTCGTGGGTGGTGAGGGGGATTTTTGCGCAGACCACGAAGAGCTTTTCCGGCGCGAGTGGCACGGCGGTCGCGGCGGGCGGATTTGCAGCGTGCGTGCTCATCAAGCGTATCGGTCGTTGAATCGGCTTTCGAGATTGCCGATCTTCGCGAGCATCTCATCCAGCTTGTTCGCCGTGGCTTCGTGCAGGGCAACGGTCCCCTCGGCAAACGCTTGAATGGAAGTCGTGAGCGTGCCCGCGCCTTCGGCGGCGCTGGCCAGCCCTTCCACCGCCCCGCTCATGTCAACCGCACTGCCTTGCCCACCGCTGCCACCAATGGGGTTGCCGTCCTCATCCGTTTGCGGGTGGCGATTGGGCCGGTGTTCGCGCTCCGGGCGGGCGGGCTTGGTATCTTTCCAGTAGGCATCGAAATCTTTCCAGTCGCGATCATCGCGGGCCTTTTTCTTCACCGCCTCGGAAGCGCCGTCAAGCTGGGCATTGAGGGCGGGCTGCGCGTCCATCTCCTGGCCGAGGTTGTGATACTGCGACGTGGTAGAGTAGTTGAGTTGCTCGGCACGGTTGTGAGAGCGGAGGGCGAGATCGCGCTGGCCCTTCTGTTCGTCCTTCGCGCGGTCCGCCTTGTTCCGCGCGTTGGCGGCGGAGCTGGCCGAGTTGTCGATCTGCGCGTCCAGCCCTTCGTTTTCGTCGAGCAGGTTCTGCTTCATCTTGAGCAGTGCGTCCTTGTCACTGAACTGGCCGAGGCTCTTGCCGCCGGTGGCCAGCGCGATGAGCGCGTCTCTGCCAGTGCCGAATTTGGCGGACAGGTTGCCGGTGGCCTCCCGGTTCATGGCCATCGTGCCACGGGCCGCGAGGCTGTTCGGGTCGCCCGTGGTGAGAGTGTTGATCAGTTCGATCATCCCATCATTCTTTTCCATCTTCTTCTCGGCGGCCTTGGTGTTGCGGGCCGATTCGCGCCCGCGCCCGCGCGCCTCGCGTTCCGTCTGTTCCACCTTGGGCTGAAGGGCCTCGGCCTCGGCCTTGGCGTTCTTCGCCGTCGCGGCGGCGGCGAGCTGCTCGCGACGGTCGGCGTCGATCTTGTCCTTCTCGGCCTTGAGGCGGTTGTCTTCCTTGACCTTGCGGGCCGCATTGGTGAGGTCTTCGATGTCGATCCGCTTTTGCTCAGGCGTCTTGCTGTTGTCGCCTTCGATCTCTTTGATCTTCCGGTTGAGCTTCGCGCCGTTGAGCTTTTCCTCGATGCGCTGCTTGGCCATCAGGGCGGAGGCTTGGGCATTGATGGCCTCAGTTTGATCTTTGATGGACGTGGTGACCTCGGCGTAGCTGCGGGCGAAGCGCTCGGCCTCCGTGGCCATTTGCGCATGAACGGTGCGCAGGCTTTCCGCCGCCGTGAGAATCTTGCCGAAGCCTTCCGCCTCGATGCCGGCCGCCGCCACTTCGGCGGTGTAGGATTGCAGCGCCGCGACCATTGCGCCAAACGCGACGGTGACAGCCGCGCCGAGTCCCAAGCTGGCGGACGCGCCCTGCTGCACGGCCTGGGTGTTTTCCTTCTGCGCTTCGGTGGCTCCGGCGGTGGCGGCGCGCACGCGCGCGATGTTTTCGTCGGCCAGCTTGTTCAGGGCATCGCCGGCCTTCTTGCTTTCCTCGCCCGCGCCCTCAGCCTGCTTTTTCAGTTCCTTGAGCTGATCGCCAGTGAGCTGCGCGCCATTGCCCTCGGCGATGGTGCGGATGATGATGTCGAGTGATGTATCAGCCACGGGGAAGTTGAGAGTTGAAGGTTGAGAGTTGGGGCGGCGCGGCAGCGACCGCCCTACCGTCCGTTGTGGCCTGCATACTATATGCCGTCGCGCGGCGGAGGCGCGGCAGCCATTCGGCTGCGTTCACTTGACGGGCGCAGAGGCGACGCCAGGCACGGGGCGCGATCCCCAGGCGGGCACAAAATTCCCGCTGGCTCCATTCCTCGGCTGCTGCCTTGGTTTGGATCGCGGTGATCAGCTTGGACAACTCGGCGGACTGCGCCTCGGTTTCGGAGTGGCGCGCATCAAAGGTTTTCTGCTCCCTGATGAGCTTGTCCAAAAACTTCAATTTCGGGCAGTAGCCAGGCGCAAGGATTTGGGCCAAGCGCGCGCGGGAAAGCGGGGCAAACTCGTTCGCCCCACTTGGGCGGCTCAGGACAGCGAAACGGGGGGCCGGTCGCTTAAAACTGATTTCGTCCAAGCTAATCATTTTCCCGCTCCCTCCTTGAGCGCTTCGGCGAAGGCTTCAGCATCCGGCACGTGAGAGCCGAGACGCACGGGGACGGTTCGGAGTTGGGTGGCTTTAAGGAGAGAGGGCGGTACCGATCTGCGAAGGTGCACGGCGAGTGTGGGCGGGCAGTCCTTGCTGCCGGCGAACTGCCGCCAGGCGGCCGGGATGGTGCCGCCCTCTTGCAAGGCCAGGCGTTCCACTGCGGCCAGCACCCACGGTTGAACCTTCAACTTCACCAGCGCGGAGCGGCGTCCGCTGCGCGAAGGCGCGGGCATGTAGCCTTCATCCCCGCGTGCAGCGACGGCGCGATTGATTCGCCAGATAGTGCAGTGCGATGCGCCGGCCAGACGGGAGGCGGCCGCGTTCGTCGCGCCGCCGGCCTTGGCCTCTTGGAAGCGTTTCAGCATGGCGCGGCGTTGCCCGGCTTTGAGTTCACGACGTTGGAGCGGGGTGAGATTTTGGGAGCGGGATGATGCCATAGTGCTAAGTGGCGCGCGGCCCCGGCCGGGTGAGCAGCCGGAAGCCGTGCGCGTGGAACGGAAGCTTTCATCCCTGCAAGCGTCCGAATTGTTATGAGACAGCACCCGGAGCGGATGCGTTGAAAAAAGAAAGGCCGCGCGCCGGTTGCCCGGCGCGCGGTTGAAGAGGGGAAAGCCAGCGGGCCGCGCAAGGCTTTCATCCCGAAATTCGTGTTGAGGTTTCGTGGCCCGCGTGTTCATGGTGACTCAGCCGGAACACCGACGCTCCTGCGCCGAGGCGGCGACGCGCCACACAAAGGACCAACAAGACGCGTCGCCGCCAAATTTACAGGCCGTGGCTGCAAAGGTGGAAAGCAGGTTCATGGTTCGCTGGCCGATGAAACGTATTCCTGAGCCTCGGGGGAGTTCAGCACGTAGTTGGCCCACTCCAAGGGGAACCGAAGACGCACCTGGTCAAAGGCCTGTCCCGGATCGTTTTTGAAGATGACCTTCAGTTCAGCGAACCGGCTCCAGAAGGCCCGGCTGGCCACATCGTCCCCGCAGAGTTCCAAACATCCGGCCTGGGTGGCCCGTTTCCGCACGGCCCCGGCTGCTTTTTCCACGGCTGACCAAAATCTTTCCTGTTCCTCCACCGAGGAGGGCTGCGCCGGATTGAAGCTGCGATTGTGCATCACGCTGGCGCTGCCGTTGGGCAGCATGGCCACCGCATGAAGGGCGGTGAAGCGCACGCAAACGCGATCCCAACTGGTGGTGAAGGATTCTCCCTGACTGCGCTGATGTGCTTGCGCGAGGGCCAGAACGGCATCGGCAGCGTGCCGGTTCGTAATGCGCTGACCTTTGAACACCAGATCGCGGGGCATGACCTCGCGGTTCATCAGCCGGTTGGAGATGGGTTGCATCCCGCGCGTGTTCGGCTGGTTGGTGAGAGCGACGGACTCCAGACTGATGGGGCGGACGCGCTTGTGATTATTGATGTCGAGCCGCTCCGCCCGGTCGAAGACCGGGGAACAAAGCCGGTAGGTGCCGCCGCGCAGGGCTTGCGCGCCTTCCGGCGTCCAGCGGGCCTCGGCCATCAGCTTGTCCTCTTCGTTGTAGAGTTTGCTGATCCAGCCGGCGGCCACGGATGGTTTGCTCGGGTCGTAGGAGAAGTGATCGAAGTCGATGAGCAGGCCGGGGAAATTTGGGTCGGCGGCCTTGGCATCGAAACCGGCCACCATCGTGTTGCGGCCGATGCGGTCAATGACCTGCTCGCGTTCTTCGCACGCGTCCTTGTGCGGATACACGCCATCGCGCGTGACCACAAATTCGTTGCTGAAATCGAACTGAGCGGCGGCGTTCATCAGAGCTTCTCCGGGATAGTGATGGCTTCCAGCGCGGTGTAGTTGGTGAGCAGTTTCCGGGCAACCTTCTGCGGCTCGCTGTCTCCTTCGTTGATGGAGTATTCGTAGCTCATGCCCAGATTCTCGATGCGCTGCGCGATTTCATTTTCCCGGTAGGCTTGATCGACGTGGCGGGAGAGGTCCGCGCCGGAGGCAAAGATGGGGCGGAGCTGCTGACTGATGACCTGGCGAACCGCGTCAGACTTGGTGCTCAACAGCCCGTGCAAAAGCGGGAAAGCCGCTCTGAGGGCGGTGCTGAGGGACTGGCACGCGGCCCCGTGCCTGGCTTCCAGCGCGGCCCGCTTGCGGGGCGCAATCTCCAATTTCATCCGCACTTCCGCCAGTTCGGCGAAGGAGGCTTTGTCATTCAAATCGCAGGTGTCGAGCAGGGCGGTTTCGCGGGCCTCCAGTTCCGTCTTAAGGGCGTCGAGTTGGGCAATGGCGTCTTGCTCGCGCTCGGCGAGGGCGAGGTCTCGGGATAATGAATTCAATGCTTTCATGGGTGCGTGAGGATGGGGGCGTTGGTGCGTTGGGCCGTGACGGCTTTCTCGGCCTGGCGGCGGTGAAATTCGGAGATGAGCAGGGCCTGAGGGCGCGAGAGCGGCAGACCCTTCAACTGGCGGTAACGAACAGTGAGAATCCGGCTTTTTCTGCGCTGGGATAGCACGGCGAGCAAGTGGCTGCGGTCCACTCCAAGCTCGACCGCAGCAGCACATATTCCGGGCCACTTGGTCCTGTTTTTTCCTCGCTTCAGTTGTGCGGCGTGTCGCATCTGCTTCCCTTATGCTTCTAATAAGAAGCGGTGTCAAGACATTGAGTTGCGTTAGTCGGGCCCGTCTTAATAATTCGGGCTGGGATGAGCGAACCAACTAAAGGGCCTGAACTGATTTTTTTGAAACAGTGGATCGGTGGGGACATCCGCGAGATTCGTGTGCGTGCCGGCATGTCGCTGCGAGAGCTTGAGAAAGCGAGCGGCGTGACAGATTCGGAGATTTACAAAATCGAAGCTGGGTTGCAGGACTCACGGTTGGACAGCTTTGTTAGAATCTGTGCTGCGCTCGGTGTAAAGGTTGGTCAGATGATTGATGACGCCGTGCTGCCCAACATGAATCACTACATGGAACCAATTGAACGGGCTGGGACAGCGAAAGATTTCTGCAAATCCTTGGGAGTGAGTGATGGAGGTGTTGAGGCGTTGGTGGCCTCTCTGCTTGGCAGTTATGCGGCGTTTATCCACCATCTGCTGATCGCCAGCGATCCTGTTCGGCTTTCGCTCGATGCGTCTTACCCAAGTACAGACTTCGCGGTTCGCTGCCAGTCTTTTGCAACTCGAGCCACCGCTATGGAACCGCTTGATAAAATCTCGATGCTCCGAGCGCTGCGCAGTAACCCCGGATTGGAGCTATCAAACCAAAAACTGCTCGATCCGAAATTGTTCAAAGACTACGTTGAAGCCAGCATTCAGGAATACCAAGCCCATTTGAAAGCCACCAAGAAGGGCAGTGATTTAGGGAAGTTGGGCGTACTCGTCAGCACTGGTGTCGCGAGGTGGTTTCCGTCCAGAGTCATCGACCGCGACACGTTTAGAATTTTCCCCGAAGAGAAATAGCGGTGTTGCGGGCCGACTGGATATGCGCGCGGCAACTCCCGCGTACAATGCTCACTCGTACCGAGAACGCGAACGCAGAGCGACGGCTGTGATCGGTTGGCCAGTGTCAGACCGTTTGAAACTGACCCTGCCGGTGAGTTGATGTGAAACGAGTTCCCATCCTGATTTGCTCAATTGTGCAGCTACACCTTCCGCCAAATAACATTCCTGGCCATCGATCTCGTACCACTGAGTGGTGATCCCCTTGAGATAATTGGAGCGGACCAAGTAGCCCATGTCCACCGTGAGATATTGCCACGCCTGCGGCGCTGGCGCGTCTGTGCGTTGCGTCACGGTGGGAGTTGGTTTGCACGCCGCCAGACACAGAAGAGAGATGATGAGCGCAGCGGTTTTCATTTCGTGATTCGACTGATGCGCCCCGCGAGCAAGAATGTCAAAGGAGAATCCTCCGCAAAAATACGGTGTTGACACTACGGGTTTTCCGTATATCACTCTGCGTCATGGCAAACGCAGAGTTTGGTCGCCGGGTCCGAGTGATTCGGGATCGTGAGAAGCTTTCCCAGTCGGAGGCGGCGAAGGAGTGGGGGTTGAACCTGCGAACCTTGCAGGACTGGGAATGTGGACGCTCCGCACCGCCCGCCTTCTTTGCCAAGTGCGTGCTATTTTACCTTCGGTTCCGCAATGGCGTGAAAGCGAAGTGAAGCCGCTGCTGCCGGCCGTCGAGTCCGGCAGCGCGATAAAAAAAGCCGTGGCCAGCGCGTCAACGCCAGCCACAGCGAAAGAACTCGACGGAGAACATGATGAATGAAAACCAATCGAGTCCGGCAGCAAAATATCCGTCCGGCCAGTCCCAAACAAGCCCGCAAAACTACGGGCCGAATCCTCAAGCCATCACCGGCCAAACGCCGGGCCAATCCATCGCAGTACGTGGCGCATGAAGTGAAGGTGATGTCGATGCGAGAATGTCCATTACCGCGCGGGGGCGAGGTGATCATCGAGGCAGAGGACGCAGCGGTTTATTGGCGGGCCCATGTGCGGATGCACCCGTACTACAGTCCCGACGTGGAATCTCTCGCGGTGCTGATTCTGGATGCGCGCCGGCGGGTGCGCGGGCATTGCCTGATTGCCATCGGCACGGTGGACAGTGTCACAGCGCATCCGCGCGAGGTGTTTCGGGCGGCGGTCGTGATGAGCGCGGCGGCCATCATCGTGGTTCACAATCATCCGAGCGGCGATCCGTCTCCTTCCGAAGCGGACATCCGGTCCACGCGGGACATGCTTCGTGCCGGGCAGTTGTTGCATGTGCAGTTGCTCGATCACCTGGTGATGGGAAGTGGCGATGAGTGCGTGTCGTTGCGGGAACTGGGTTATTTTTACGGCACGCCAGCGCAACCGGCCGCGCCATTCGGCGGCAAGAAATGGGGTACCCATTGAAAACGTCCCCAGCGGTCAAAACTACGGGGGCAACGCGAGCGGCGGTCTCGGTGAAGTCACCAGCGCCGGCGCGCGATGAATACGTGGAAGTGGAGTTGCCAGAGGAGATGCTCAAGCTGGTGAGGAAGGCCGCGCGCCAACTCGGCATCACCCCGGCCGCCTACGTCCACCAGGCTTTGCAGGAACGTCTGGAGCGCCTCGGGGTGGTCCAGCCGTGCACGGGGACAGGCGGTGCGCGATGAAAGCAGCGAAGGGCCATGCGCCCGTGGAACGCAACAGCCTTGTGTCGATGGATGATGAAACCATCTTCATGGCGCGGGCGGCGGACGGCACGGAGACGTTTGAACTCGAAACCCAAACATTCCTGGAAGAACGCGGGGGCAAGTGGGTGCCGAGAGAATCGGATTTTCCGAGGGATGGCGAGTCGAGTGTCCTGATCGAGCGGACGCGCCGACTCACGCGCCGGGAAGCGCTGCGCTGGTTTGTCGCGAACTTGATTCCTGAAGAGCTGCGCAAGGACTTTCGGCCCGTGACACATCCCAAGAAAGGCGGTGCGCGATGAAGGCCAAAGGGAAGAAGCGTCCGGTGCTGCGCGGGCGGAAGGTGTGTCTGGCGGTGGTTTTTTCCAGTGTCCAATCCGCCGCGCTGGGCGAGTTGGCCCGCAATGTCACTCTCGGGCACAGGCGCGGGGCACTGGAAAAAAAGTTCGTGGTGCAGCGTCTGGTGAGCTTCGCCCTGCGGGACATTCAGCACACGCGGGCCGTTTGGGATGCGTTCCGGAACTATTGCGAGGAGGAAGGGTTTTCGGGGCCGTCGGAGAGACAGGTCTTGCTGGACCGGCAGATCGAACTGGCATGGGCCACGTCTCCGGCGGCCAGGGAATTGCGGGGTGTGAAGTGAACGCGGCCACATCAGCGAGCCGGGGCGCGGAGTTTTTGGACAAGGATTTGCAGCGCGAGGCGGGGGATTTTGGCGCGTCCGAGCTGCGCGAACTGGCCAACACATTCGAGCGTTGGGCCGCACAGTTGCGGTTCAAGGCAGACGCGATGGACGGGAGCGCTGCGCGACGTTCACTAGAGCCTGTCATGCACTTTGTTCAAGCGGGCGTGTGAGAAATAAAGCTGTACGAACGGGGCACTTACGGGCATCAAGCTCGGGATGGCGAAATTA
>JAYVWQ010000065.1:0-5236 GCA_043785945.1 Akkermansia sp. | reverse complement strand
AGCGCACCGCCGCACGGAAACGGCTCGGACAACGGCTGCCCGGTGCGCGCATCCCAGAGGCGGACAGTGCGATCCAGAGAACCGGTCACAACGCGCAGTCCATCCGGGCTGAATTGCGCGGACTGCACCGAGTCCCTGTGTCGCAGCGGATCGCAGAGAGGCTCGAAGGTGCGGGCACTCCAGAGCCGGGCTGAGCCATCGCTGGAGGCAATCACGATGGACTTGCCGCCCGGACTCAAGTGCGCTTCATTGATTGAACTTTCGTAGCTCAGGGAAGCCATGGAATTGCCGGAGATCACGTCCCACACATGCGCTGTACCCTGCCAGGAAGTCGTCAGAATGCGGGAGCCATCGGCATCGAATTCTCCCGAAAAATTCTGACCGTCCCCCTTAGCTTCGGTTAAATCTCTGTAGAGTTGTCCGGTCTTTGCATTCCAAATCCGCGGCGGTGCCTTCCAGTTGTTCATGATGGCCAGCACTCGCTCCCCCTGGGGATCAAATTTCACGGTGTTTATGGGCGAACCATGCTCCAATGGCTGGGTGAGCGGCTCGCCGGTTTCCGCGTCCCAAATCCGGGCGTGGAGAATCGCGGACACTTCAGCATAGGCGGTCAGGATGCGGTGACCGTCAGGGCTAAAGCTCGCGATGGCGACGCTGTTGCCATGTTTGATATCGACCACGACGGCACCTGTTTCGATGTTCCAGACGCGGGCGTGGCCATCTGAGCACGCAGTCAGGACTTTCGTCCCGTCTGGACTAAACTGCGCGTCATTCACATGCCGGCTGTGACGCATCGTCGGACTCAACCGATGAGAACCGGGTTCCCAGACCTGCGCGGTCTGAGCGGTGCGCACCAGAACACGCCGCCCATCCTTGCTGAACGTGGCCCACTGCGCGCCTTGCGTGGGACGAAAATAATCACCGCGCAGCCGCCCATCGCGAACGTCACAGATTTTCGATTGGGACGAGGCGATGGCCACTCTCTGGCCGTCAGGGCTGAATCGCGCCATGTGAACAAAGCCCGAGCCATTCAACGGCTCTTCCACCGGCGCACCCCTCTGCGCATCCCAGAGGCACGCCGTGCGATTTACGGCCGCCGTCAAAATTCGCCGCCCATCTGCGGCGAACTCGCCGCTCACGATGGATCCGCTGTGTTGCAAGATAAAATCAGGGTTCAGCGGGGCGCTGATGTCCCAGATTTTCGCGGTTCGATCAAACCCTGTCGTCGTCAGTCGCCGCCCGTCCGGGGAAAAGCTTATGGTCATGCCTTCCGAGTAGCTCGCGGGCAGTGTTATTTCCTTTCCGCTCTTCGGACTCCAGAGCCGACCGGTTCCGGTCCAGGAAGCCGTGGCAATCAGCGAACCGTCCGGGCTGAACTCGGCGCGGACACGGGCGTCGGTCCCGAGAGATGGAGCGAATGGTTCCGCTCCCGTTTGCGCGTTCCAATACCGGGCCGTCCCGTCTTCCGAAGCGGTGACAACCCATTGGCTGTCCGGGCTGAATCGAATCCAGAGCACCGAATTGGTGTGGTTGGTGAATTCGGTCACGAGCGAACCATTCCGCGCGTCCCAGACACGCGCTGATCGATCACTTGAAGCGGTCGCGAGCCATTGGCCATCAGGGCTGAACTGGACGCAGTTGATGCTGGCGCTGTGGCTCACAGTCGGCGTCACCGCTTCTCCTGTTTGCACGGCGAAGACACGAGCTTTGCCGCCGCGCGATGCGACCGCGAAACGCGAACCATCCGGGTTGAACACGGCCATGGAGACCGCATTGTTATCGACCCCTCTTGCGTAAAGATGCTTTCCCGTTTCTGCGTCCCATAAACTGGCGGCGCTGCCAGCCTCCGGCGCGGTCAGGACGCGACGTCCGTCCGGCGAAAACTCGACGCTGTGGGCGTCGATCGGACCGTTGTTTTCCAAGGCCGGGACAGTCCAAAGCGGGAAACTGCGCTGGCTCAACGCGGCGATGAGCCGTTCCGCGGCGATGCGATTGGACGGATCCTCGCGCAGGACCCAGGCGAGTTGCGCCAGCGCGGCGCTGGCGTTCTCGGAACGGAACAGTTCTTCGGCATGAACAATCTGGAGTTTGGTCAGCCTTTGTTGCGAGGTCTGCCGCTGCCGCGCTTCTTCCCACGCGTGGGTTTCCGCGCGCGCCCGTTGCGTCCCTTCGTTGAGCGCGTTCGTCTCCGCCCGGGCGCGTTGCTTCGCCTCGTCCGAACGCGCGTCGTTGATGCGGACGGCGGCGATCATGGCACCGGCCGCGACTGTAATGAGAAGGAGCGCCACACCGGCGGCAAGACTGGCCACGGCCGGCTCGCGCTGGCACCAGCGCCAGATTTTTTCTACACGCGTGATCGGTCGGGCGTGAATCGGTTCGCCGAGCAGGAAACGTTGCAAGTCTTCGGCCAGCTCGTGCGCCGTCGCATAGCGGCGTGACGGCTCCTTCGCCAGACACTTGAGGCAAATCGTTTCCAGATCGCGCGGAGTGTTGGAATTGAGCAGACGTGGGGCGGCCGGTTCGATTTGGATCACTTGCCGCAAAGTTTCTTCCATCGTCTCGGCGGCAAACGGTGGCCGGCCCGTGAGCAGGTGATAAAGAATCGCGCCGAGTGAATAGATGTCGCTCGCGGCGGCAATGTCCTTGCGCCGTCCGGCGGCCTGTTCCGGCGACATGAAACTCGGTGTGCCGAGAATCTGCCCAGAGAGCGTCAGGTCGGCATCGCCGCCCATGCGCTTGGCCAGACCGAAGTCAGTGACGTGCGGCTGATCGCGCTCGTCGATCAACACGTTTGATGGTTTGAGATCGCGATGGAGCGTGCCTTGCTCGTGGGCGTAATGAACGGCCTCGGCAATCACCTTGACGTATTCGGCGGCGCGTTTTGGCGACAGTGGATTTTCTCGGACGAGCTGCGAAAGGTTTTTGCCCTCGATGTATTCCATCGAGAAGTAGTGCCGGCCCTGGTGCTCGCCGATTTCGTAGATGGCGACGATGTTCGGATGCCGCAGGTTCGCGGCGGCTTCAGCTTCGGCACGAAAGCGTTGCACGTCCGCCGGACTGGCCAGCGCGCCGCTCAAAATCATTTTCAGCGCCACGATGCGATTGAGGCTCACCTGGCGCGCGGCATAGACCACGCCCATGCCGCCGCGCGCGATTTCCTCGATCAATTCGTAATCGCCAAAGTAGCGAACCCGCTGAGGATCAGCCGCCTGACTCTCTTTCGCCGGATGGGGCGTCGCCGCCGGAGAAAATGCCGCACTGGCCACACACTTCGGGCACAACCCTCCCAGAGCGGCGCTCGACAGCCGCGCACCACACTTCGTGCAGTTTTGTGCGCTCACATTTTTTTGTTCCCACCCCAAAGAACAGGATCGTGGACGAACTCTTACAGGATCTCAGCGGCTGAGGATGGCTTGCAGGTCCCGGAGTTCGTCGTCCACCTGCTCCGGCGAGCCGACCGTCTCCGCGATTTCGCGCCGCAAGGTTTCGCGATAGCGCTGCCGCAGGCGATGCACCGCCACCGCCACTGCGCCCGCGCTCATTTGCAGTTCGCGCGCCGCCATGTTGTAGTCGCCGTGGCCCACGTCGCCTTCGAGAAAAGTTTTCAAGCACTCGAACTGCGTGAGCTTTCCGGCGGCTTCGAATTCACCGCGCACCCGCGCAAAGGCGCGCTCCAACAACGTGAGCGCCCAGCGCCGGTCGAAAATATCCTCGGCCGTTTCTGTCGCGGCCGGCTCCGCGCCCAGCCATTCCTCGGCGTCATTGGCAGCCAGCGGAACGAACGCGAGGCCGCCGCCGCGCTTCTGCGCGCTGGCCCGTTCATGCTCGTTGACGAGGAAGTTGTTGAGTGAGGCGAGCAGGAAGGAGCGGAACTTGCCCTGGTCGCGACGGACGCGGCCGAGAAAATCTTGCGCGAGAAGATGAGCGATGAAGGCCTGCGTCAAATCCTGCGCGTGATGCGTGTCGTGGCCCCGGCGGCGGATGTAGGTGTAGAGCGGCGGCCAGTAAGTGCGGCAGAGAGCTTCGAGCGCGGCGGCGGCCTGGGGCGAACTTTCGCGCGCGGAGAGGACGACGCTCCAGTGGGTGGTCGTGAACCACCGCTGACGATCATCAGGTTCCGGCAGAGGCTGCGTGTCTAAGGACATGGCACAGAGATGCGAATGGGTGGGAGCGTAGGGATTGCCTTGGAGGACACAAGCGCCCACTCGATGGGAATACCATTTCAGGGCACAGATTGAAGGTTGAAGATCGAAGGTTGCAGATTGAAGATTGGCGGCATGACTGCTGTCGCCACTGAACAACTTCCCGACGCCGCCGGCCACTTCGGCCCCTACGGCGGACGCTACGTTCCCGAAACGCTGATGCACCCGTTGCAGCAGTTGGAGGAGGAATACTTTCGCGCGCAAAAGGACCCGGAGTTTCAGCGCGAGCTGAATTACTACCTGCGTGAGTTCTGCGGACGCCCCACGCCGCTTTACTTTGCCGAACGGCTGACGCGCGAACTGGGCGGGGCGAAAATTTACCTCAAGCGCGAAGACCTGCTCCACACCGGCGCGCACAAGATCAACAACGCCATGGGGCAAATCCTCCTCGCGCGGCGCATGGGTAAGACGCGCATCATCGCCGAGACCGGCGCGGGCCAGCACGGCGTGGCGACCGCGACGGTGAGCGCGATGTTCGGACTGAAGTGCGTCATCTACATGGGCGCGGTGGATTGCGAGCGGCAGGCGCTGAATGTGTTCCGCATGAAGATGCTCGGAGCGGAAGTCGTGTCCGTCCACGCGGGGCAGAAGACTTTGAAGGAAGCGGTCAACGAGGCGATGCGCGACTGGGTGACGAACGTCCGCAGCACGCACTACATCCTCGGCACGGCCTACGGCGCGCATCCATATCCGGTCATGGTGCGGAATTTCCAGCGCGTGATTGGCGACGAAGCGCGGCGACAGATTCTCGAAAAGGAAGAACGACTGCCTGACCTGCTCATCGCCTGCGTGGGCGGCGGCTCCAACGCGATCGGCCTGTTCTACCCGTTCCTCGAGGACGCGAGCGTGAAGATGCTCGGCGTCGAGGCGGGCGGACTCGGCATCAAGCCCGAGCAGCACGCCGCGCGTTTTCACGGCGGCTCGCTCGGCGTGTTGCAAGGCACGCGCAGTTACATTCTCCAGGATGACGACGGGCAGATTCAACTCACCCACTCCGTCTCCGCTGGACTCGATTATGCCGCCGTCGGCCCCGA
>JAYVWQ010000064.1:0-4632 GCA_043785945.1 Akkermansia sp. | reverse complement strand
TTGGCTTTGGCGTCGAGCAGATCAAGGTCGTCACCGAAAATGTTCACGACCACGGCGGCGGTTTCGCCGGTGATGGTTTCACCGA
The DNA here is from genome assembly GCA_043785945.1 of Akkermansia sp. GTDB lineage: Bacteria > Verrucomicrobiota > Verrucomicrobiia > Limisphaerales > SIBH01 > JANNGC01. The sequence continues at coordinate 4,547 of JAYVWQ010000064.1, read as the reverse complement.
TGCGGTCGCCGAGGAAGCTCATGACCTCGGACTGGATGCCGGGAATCGCTTCGAGGAGCTTGCGAATGTCCCTCATCACCTGCTCTTCGGCCTCGCCGTCCAAGCCGGGCTTCAGCTCGACATGGAACTCGCAGCGGTGCGGTCCCCACGGGTCTTCGCCCGCCTCGGCGCGTCCGGCCTGCTGCTCGACGGTGGCGATGCGCTGGTCGTCGAGCAGCTTGTCGGAAATTTGTTTTCCGATGCGCAGCATCTCGGGAAGCGAGGTGCCGGGCGCGGCATTGACCTGCAAAACAAAATGGCCTTCGCGAAACTCCGGCAGAAATTCTCCGCCGAAGAATGGCAGGACCGCAATCGCCCCCACGCAGAGCACGAAGACGAACAACATCACCGCCGCCGGGCCGCGCGTGATGCGGCTAAGCGCGCGCACGTAGATTTTTTTGAGCCACGTTTGCAGGCGCGTCTCACCGGTGTTGCGCACGCCGCGCTGGAAGAAGAGATACGCGAGCGCGGGCGTGAGGGTCAGCGCCACCAGCAGCGAAACCATGATGGCGATGATGTAGCTGAGCGCGAGGGGCGCGAAAAACTTTCCCTGCAATCCGCTCAGGGTCAGCACCGGCACGAAGACGAGCGCGACGATAAAGGTGGCATAAACCACGGCGGTCCGGACTTCGAGCGAGGCATTCAGAATGACACCGAAGACGGGGCGCGGTGTCGGCAGGGCCTGATTCTCCCGCAGCCGGCGAAAGATGTTTTCCACGTCAATGATCGCGTCATCGACCACTTCACCGATGGCAATGGCGAGGCCGCCAAGCGTGATGGTGTTCAGCCCAATGCCAAACTTGTCCATCAGCACGATGGCCGTGAGGAGCGAGAGCGGAATGGCGGTGAGCGAGATGAAGGCGGTGCGGAAATTGCCAAGGAACAGGAACAGCACGACCGCGACGAGCACGCCGCCGAGCAGGAGCGAGGCGCGGATGTTCTTGAGCGCGATCTCGATGAAGGTCGCGGGCCGGTGCATGGCGGGATAGAGCGTGATGCCCTGCTGGGCGAAGACGGGCTTGAGTTCCGCCAGCGCGGCTTCGAGGCGTTCCGTCACCACCATGGTGTTCGCGCCATACTGGCTGGACATGGTCAAAAGCACGCCGGGTTTTCCCTGCACGAGCGTGTCGCCGAACTTCGGCTCCGCGCCTTCCACCACGCGCGCCACGTCCTGCAAACGCACCACTGCGCCGTTCGTGCCGGCCAGCACCACGACCTGGCCGAGTGCGGCGGGCGTGAGCGCCTGGCCTTCGGTCTGGATGACAACGCGCTGATTCTTGGTCTCGATGAAGCCCGCGCCGCTCACGCCGGTGGAGACGCGCGCGGCGATCAGCACGTCGGTGAGCGCGAGGTCATGGGCGCGCAACTTGTCGGGATCAACTTGAATCTGCAACTGCCGCACCTCGCCGCCGAACGCGCTGCACTTGGCCACGCCGGACACGGCCAGCATCCGGGGCTTGAGCGTCCAGTCGGCGAAGGTTCGCAGTTCCATGGGCGACATCTTTTCCGCCACCAGACCGATCTTCAGCAGGTCCATTGTGGAGGAAGTGAGCGGCGTCATCTTTGGCGACTTCACGCCCAGCGGCATCTGCCCCGCCGTCTCGGCGAGCTTCTCCGCGAGCTGCTGCCGCGCGAGGAATACATCGGTACCGTCTTCAAACACCGCCGTGACGATGGAGAGTCCCTGGATGGATTCGGAGCGCAGGGATTCGAGTTTGCCCAGCCCGTTCACCGCCGTCTCGACCGGACGCGTCACCAGCACTTCGACTTGTTCCGGCGAAAGGCCGGGAGCTTCGGTTTGAATGACCACCTGTGGCTGGACGAAGTTCGGGAAGACATCCAGTTCCGCGTGAAACGTGATGTAAAGTCCGTAGCCGAGCAGCAGACACGCCAAAGCCACCACGACGCCCCGGAAACGTAGCGAAAATTGAACGAGCGCCTGGAGCATTACTCGCCGCCCCCTTCGCCCTTGAGTTCCTCGGACAACAACTGCTGCGCGCCCACGATGACCACCTTCACACCGGACTTGAACTCCCTGGTGAACCAGCCCGCCGCGAGCGGGTGATGCAGCTCCACTTCCTTGCGCTCGAAAGTTTCATCCGTGGTCTGCACATAGACGAACGCCTTGCCCTCATGCCGCACGAGGGCGTCGCGCGGGATGATGACGCCCTTCTCCACCGCACCGCCGAGGGTGAGCCATGCGAGCACGGGCGAGTTGGCGGGCAGCGCATTGGTCGGGAGGAGGAAGAGAAATCCGCGCGCCTGCGTCTGCGCGTCGGCGGCGAGGGCGGTGGCGACGAAGGTGGCGTCCATCGTCTGCTCGGGCGCGGCCAGCGCGGCGAGACGGGCCGACGCGGGCCGGCCTTCGAGCTTCTCGGTGACCGGCACATCGACGCGCACCAGCGAGGAATCCTGAGCGACCAGCGAGTTAACGAAGGCATTAAGGTCCGCGCGTCCCGCGATGTCCTTGCCCCAAGTAGTGGTGAGACGAAGCTGCGCGGCCTGCGCCACGATTTGGTCGCGCTGCACCAAGGCTTCTGCCGCTTCGAGCGCGCGGGTCGAAACATTCTGGCCCTGGGTGTTGAGAATCTTCAGCCGCTCGAAATCTTTGGCCGACGCCGTGAGTTGCGCGCGCGCCGCCGCGAGATCCGTCAGACCGAGGGCGAGCGCGGAGGGATCAATGACACGACCAAAAGCCCGCAGTTCGGGCTTCAGTTCCGCCTCCGTGAGCGCGGCGATTTTCAGCCCGGCGCGTTCCTGATCTTCCTTCTCCAGCTTGAGGAAGGTTTCGTCATTGCCGTCCTTCTGGACGCGCGACTCTTCTTTCTTCTCCTCCGGTTTCGCTTCGGCGTGTTCCGCACCGTGGCCGTGCAGGAACACCCACACGCCCACGCCGCCGGCGAGCACGCCCACGATGATGCCGAACAATAGTTTTTTCATTGGTCCTTGGCTGCTTGAAGTTTCGGATCGCTCTCCACCGTGGAAAGCCCGTTGAACGGGCGCTGCAAGGCGTCTTCCAGCAACCCGGTCGCCTGCTGCTTTTTCCAGAGGGCATCCAAGTGGTTGAGCGCCACGCCCGCCGCCTCGATCCGCGCATGGGCCAATTCCATCCGGTCGGCCCCGCCGGCGCGAAAGGCCGACTCCGTCTGCGCGAGTTGTTCGCGCTGGGCCTGCGCGAATTCATCGATCTGGCGCAACTGTTCGAGCGCGGCCTGACGCAGGAGCAGCGCGCGGTCGATTTCAGAAATCACTTTTACCTGGAGGGCCAGGAACTTGGCGGCCGACTCGTCGCGCCGGGCCTGGGCCTCGGCGATGCCGCCCTGATTGCGATAGAGCACGGGCAGTTCGATGGAGAGGCCGAGCGTCCACTTGTTCTCGCCCTGATCATATTGATAACCGGGGTTGAGGTGCAGGTCGGGATACTGCCTGGCGATCTCCAACTGAAGCGCGGACTGGCTGGCCGCATAATCGGCAAGCGCGGCCCGAATGTCCGCGCGGCCCTGCAAGGCCTCACGTCGCGCGTCCGCCGAGAGCAGCAGCGCGTCGGGCACCTGGTTCAAATCAAACGCGAACTCCACACCGTCCAGCGCGCGCAGCGGCAGGCCGAGGGACTCCGCAGTTTTCCCGCGCGCCTCCGTCACCAGCCGCTGCGCCTCCGCAAATTCGCCGCGCAGCTTGAGCAGGGCGAGGCGGGCCAGAGAAATCTCGTGCGGGGCCATGAAACCGGCGTCAAGGCGTTGCTGCAGCGTTTCCAAAAGCTGTTGTTCCAAAGCCACGTTCGCCGCCAGCAAGGCCGCGCGCTGCCGGACCGCCGCATATTCTACCAGCGCGGCGCGCACCCCGCTCCGCACCTGCCAGGCGGCCACGGAGATATTCAGCCGCGCCCCTTGCGACAAGGCATCCGCGTGCGCGAGGCGGTAACCGCGCTTGCCCGCCGTCTCGATGGGCACGTCGAGCGTGACGCTTGGGAACCACGGCGAGACGCCCTGGGGCGCGTTCGCGCTGTAACCAGGGGTGACGCCGAGGACGGGATTGGGCCGCGCGCCCGCCGTGGTCTCGCCGCCACGGGCCACGGCCCACTGGGCGCGCGCCACATCAAGCGCGGGATGAAAATAAAATGCGGCCAGGGTCAGCGCGGGGAAATCCCAGTTAGTCAGCGGCCATTCCGTGAAAGTGTGCTGAAGATTGGTTTCGAGGAACGCTTTGACATTCGTGTTGCCGAGGGAACGCGCTTCCAATCGCTCGGCGGTCACGGCGGCGGAGAGGGGCTTGTCTTCAAAGCGCACGCAGCCGGCGAGCAGCACGAGGACGAGGCTGGCTAAAATTGTCAGTTTGGAAAACAAGCGGCGGCATGGTGGCGAAGCGACCTTTGATATCAAGGGGTGATTTTGCAAATGACGGAAAATTCATCTAGAGCCTGTCATGCACTCTTGGCGAAGAGCAAAGGGAGCATGAGGATGACCAAGGCCAGCCAGTGGTAGGCGGCGAGGGTTTCAGCGAGGCGCTCG
>JAYVWQ010000063.1:0-5620 GCA_043785945.1 Akkermansia sp. | reverse complement strand
CTTCGGCGGCGACTGCCGCGAGTCTCTATTTACTGGCGACCAGTGGCGTCCGAGAGCTTATGACCCGTTGGTGGAAGCTCTTGCTTTTCCTCCTCCTCTTGGGGCTGGGGGCCATGGGAGGTTATCGATCCACCATCCTGAGCATGGGCCTGTTGTTTTTGATCCTGTTCATCCTCGAACGTCTCCACCGCACCCCCCTGCTCCCGATCTTCGCGCTGGCGGGAGCTTTGGCCTTCTGTCTGATGCTGCCATTTACGGAACAACTGCCCCGTTCCATCCAACGCACGCTGAGTTTCCTTCCGATCAAAATCGACCCGAATGTCCTGGCCGAGGCCCAGGGATCCTGGGAATGGCGCGTGCATATGTGGGAGGCGTTGCTCCCGGATCTGCCCAAGTATTTTTGGTTGGGCAAAGGATACTCGCTGAATCCTACCGACCAGTATTTATCGCAGCAGGCCACGAGATACGGCCGGGCTCCGGACTTCGAGAACGACTTGATCGTTGGTAATTACCACAGCGGCCCTCTCTCCATTTACGTCCCGTTTGGAGTTTTTGGCACGATCGCTTTTGTCGCTTTTCTGGGGTTGGCGCTGCGCGCTTTGTACCGTAACTACCGGTATGGCCGGGACGAGTTGAAGTTCTACAACCGTTTCCTCTTCGGTTACTTTCTCAGCCGCACCATCTTTTTTGTGGGGGCTTTCGGATCTTTCCATTCCGAACTCTACATTTTCACCGGCATCATGGGCCTGAGCGTGGCTTTGAACCACGGCGTCTGCCGCCAGCCCGCTTTGGTGCAGCGCCCGGTGGTTTTCCGGGGCCGGATGGAATTCGCGGCGCGTTCCACGGCCGCCTAAAACTCCAGCGTCACGGCACCGAGGCGCTGACTGATGGTGTTTAGCACGCGTTGCTCGTCGGCCTGATCCTTGGCCACGAAGGTCACGCTGAAACGCAGATACGCTCCGGCGTCATCCCACGGCACGGTCGAGATCAATTGCTCCGTGATGAGCCACTGTGAAACCTCCTCGGCGTTCTTGAACTCCACCCGCGCTCCATCTGCTGTCGTGACCGCTTTCGGCGCCTTCACGTACAGGAAGAACGACCCCTTGGGCGCACGGGCCTGGAAGCCGCGTGCGGCCAGCAATTGCACCAGCGCCGCCATGCGGCGCGCATACTTGCCGGCGATCTGCTCGGTGATTTCCGGGTGCCCGAAGCAGAAGGCCGCCGCGTGCTGGATGGCCAGGAACTGGCCTGAATCCGTGTTGTCCTTCACATCGCCGTAGGCTTTCACGAGTAGTTCGTTGCCCACCACGAAGCCGCATCGCCAGCCCGTCATGTTAAACGTCTTGCTCGTGGAATGCAGTTCCACGCCCACGTCCTTCGCGCCCGGCGTGGCGAGAAAACTCAACGGCTTCCCCTCGAAGACCAGCGCCGCGTAGGCTGCGTCGTGAATGACCACCAGATTGTTGGCCTTGGCGAAGGCCACAACCTTCGCGAAAAACTCCGGCGTGGCGCTCGCCCCGGTGGGGTTGTTCGGATAATTGATGACCAGCACCTTGGCCCGGGCCAGCACTTCGGTGGGAATGGTGTCGAGGTCGGGCAGAAAATGATTTTCCGCCGTGAGTGGCAGGTTGTGGACGAGTCCGCCGTAATACTTGGCGTGCGTGCCGAAGACTGGATAGCCCGGCGTGGTCATCAGCACGTAATCGCCGGGATTGATGAGCGCCGCCGGCAGGATGGAGAGCGCCGCCTTGCTCCCGATGGAGTGCATGACTTCCGTCTCGGCATTGATGCCGGACACGCCGCAGACCCGCTCCATGTAATGCGCCGCCGCCTGCTTGAGCACGCCGTCCCCATTGTCGGCGTAGCCGCGATTTTCCGGGCGGCGGGCCGCGTCGTGGAGCGCGGCCACGACTTCGGGGAAAGCCATCTCGTCCGGCTCACCCACGCCCATGTCGATGATTTCCGCGCCGGGATGGGCCGCGAGCGCGGCGCGCTTGGCCCGTTTGATTTTCTCAAACTTGTAGATGGCCGTGGACTTCCCGTACTGGCGGCCACCGATGCGGTCCGCAAATAAATTTTGGATGAATGATTCCGACATAAGGGGCGGACCGTAGCGAAACACCTCCAGCGACGCAAGCGATGCGCCGTCCAGACCCTGTTTTCCATCTTACCTCTTGCTTTGCCGGAATCGTTGGGGCGAAAGTTCCCGAACTTATTTTGTGTCTCTATGAACCTGGCGGACATCCTTAGCCCGGAGCAAATCACGCCTGAACTGCGGGCGACAAATCGCTGGGAAGCGATTGATGAATTGATCGAAAACCTCGTGACCACGGGGAAGATCAAGTCGGAGCACCGTGAAGCCATCACCGCGGTCGTGCGCAAGCGCGAGACCTCGATGAGCACGGGCATCGGCTTCGGCATCGGCATTCCGCACGCCAGCACGGACCTGATTTATGAGGTCGTCGGCGCGCTGGGCCGCTCCAGCAAGGGCCTCAACTTCGACGCCCTCGACAACCAGCCGGTCAACCTCGTCGTCCTCTTTCTCGTCCCCCAAGGTCAGTTTCAGAAACACCTTCACACCCTCGCCGAAATCGCCAAGCTCCTGCATAAGAAGGAATTTCGGAAACTGCTCGAGGAGTCCCCGGATGCCGGAGCGATGTACCAGTGCATCAAGTCGCAGTCGGGAACGAAAGTGTAGCCGGGAGTCGGGAGCGGGAAGTCGCAGGTCGCAGTCGGAGTTGAGAGAACCAAACGTGTTGTCCATGCCCTTTTATTTTCATCCACAGATGGATGCCGGGGAAAGCCACCGCTTTCTCACCATCGCCACGCAGCAATGCGGCCTCGGCCTGCGGGCCGAAACGGAAACCGTGTCCTCCTTCCCCGGTTCCGCGGCTGAAGCCGCCCCGCTCTGCGTCCAGCCTTGGTCTCCGGTGCTCTCCGTCTTTCTCACCTGCTCATGATTCATCTCGGTCTCGAAGAGCGGCTGCGCGCGGCCGTAGCGAAAGTTTTGCCCGAAGCCAACCTCTCCTCCCTCCGGGTGCGCCCGTGTCCCGATCCAAAATTTGGGGACTACCAGAGCAACGCGCTCATGGCCCTGGCCAAGGAACGGAAGATGAATCCGCGCCAGCTCGCCACCGACACGCTGGCGCAACTCGACGTGAGCGATGTTTGCGAACAGGTCGAGATCGCCGGGGCCGGCTTCCTGAATTTCCGGGTCAAGGCTTCGGCGATTGGCGCTGTCGTCGCCGCCGCCGCGCGCGGAGATCACCTGTTCTTCGCCCCGGCTGCGCAGCCCCGCACCGTCGTCATCGACTTTAGTTCGCCCAACGTCGCCAAGCCGATGCACGTCGGACACATCCGCTCGACCGGCATGGGCGAGGCGCTTCAGCGCATCCTCCGCCTGCTTGGCCACCGCGTCATCAGCGACAACCACATCGGCGACTGGGGCACACAGTTCGGCAAGCTGCTGCTCGGCTGGAAACAACTTCTCGACCGCGCCGCGCTCGACCTCGATCCCATTGCGGAACTGGAGCGGCTCTACAAAGTCATCAACGCCGAATGCGATGCGAACCCCGCGCGACTCGAAGAAGCCAAGCAGGAACTGGTCAAGCTCCAGGCCGGCGACGCAGAGAACACCGCCATCTGGCAGGAGATGATCCGGCTGTCGCAGGTGCAGTTCGACTCCATCTACGGACGGCTGGGCACGAAGTTCGACCACGCGCTCGGCGAAAGTTTCTACAACCCCTGGCTCGGCGAAGTCGTGGCCGACCTGCTTCAGCGGGGCATCGCCCGCGAGAGCGAAGGCGCCGTCGGCGTGTTCAGCGACGGCACACTGCCGCCCAAGCAAGACCCGTTTCTCGTCAACCGTGATGGCGAGTGGATTCCCGATCCCGCGCTGGTGCGGAAGAGCGACGGCGGGTTCAATTACACCACCACCGACCTCGCCACCGTTGATTACCGCATCAAGACCTGGTCGCCGGACGAGATTGTTTATGTGGTGGACGACCGGCAGGCGGGACATTTTCGCAAGCTGTTCCTCACCTTCGCCCGCTGGCAGCCCGAGGCCGCGCAGCGCGCGAAGCTGGTGCATGTGGGCTTCGGAAAAATCCTGGGCGACGACGGCAAACCCTTCAAGACGCGCAGCGGCGACACGGTGAAGCTGGCCGAACTGCTGGACGAGGCCGAGGAACGCGCGCTGAAAGTCGTCACGGAAAAGAATCCTGATTTGCCCGAAGCCGCGCGCCGCGAGATCGCCCGCGTGGTCGGCCTCGGCTCGGTCAAATACGCCGACCTGCTGCCCAATCGCCAGAGTGATTACGTGTTCAGTTGGGACAAGATGCTCGCGCTCCAAGGCAACACCGCGCCCTACCTGCAATACGCCTACACGCGCATCCAAAGCATTTTTCGCAAAGCGGGCGAGCTGCCGTCGTCGAACATCCATCTGGTGGCCTTGACCGCGCCCGAAGAACTCGCGCTCGCCAAGCACCTGCTCAACTTCGGTCTCACGCTCGAAGCTGTGGCCGAAGATTATCGCCCGAACCTGCTCTGCAATTACCTCCACGAACTGGCCGGTTACTTCGCCTCGTTCTACGAAGCGTGCAATGTGCTCAAGTCCGAGGGGGAAGCCCGCGTCACGCGCCTCACCCTCTGCGCCGTAACCGCGCGTGTCCTGCAACAGGGACTCGTCGTGCTCGGTATCGAAGTGCCGGAACAGATGTAGTGGGCAGTCCGTTCCGGCGGTCACGGGGGAGCGGAGCCGGACCGCCGGAGGACGGCGCATCTGAACACGCCAACCAGCGAGGCTGACCCTGTTTCATTTTTCGCTCGTTTAGAACCCAGAGACAGGAAAGGCCGGGCGTTCAGGCGAGGATTGAATGGCAGAGGAATAAAACGGGCTTGTTTCAACGTGCATGAAGCAGCGTCGGCCCGGCCCGACTGGGGGCATTTTTCTGTATGTTTCCAAGGCGTTCTCCGGCAGATTAAAAACACACCAGACCCGAAACTTATGCACGCAAGAATTCTGACTGTGTTTCCACGCTCACTCCAATTTGGTTTGATGGCCGCAGGGGCGCTGCTGACGTTGGGGCGCATGGACGCGGCCACAATCCCTGGCCTCTTCAACACCGGGGTGGATAGCAACGGGGTGACGCTGGCCAACAGCGCCATCGATCCTCATTACCAGATCACCCAGAGCGCCGATGGCTCGGCGCCCGGGCCGAATGCGTTTGTGGTCAACGACACCTTGTTCCCGATCGTGAGCGGGCCGTGGCTGGCGACCAGCCCTGCGTCCAAGTGGATTGGCCCGATGGCCAGCCAGAACGTCGGCAACCTGCCCGGCGATTACCGGTATCGCATTACCTTCAATCTCGCCGGTCTGGAGCCGTCCAGTGCCGTAATCACCGGGCGGTGGACTTCGGACAATGCCGGGCCGGACATTTTGATCAACGGCCTGAGCACGGGCAACACGAGCGACGGCAACTTCGGCGGGTTCGGCAATAACTTCACCATCAACTCGGGCTTCATCGACGGCACCAACACGCTGGACTTCATCGTGAACAACGCCGGCGCCGGAGCCAACCCCACGGCATTCCGCGCGGAGTTTCTCAGCGCCACCGCCGAC
>JAYVWQ010000062.1:0-7155 GCA_043785945.1 Akkermansia sp. | reverse complement strand
CGGGCGCGAACGAGGTGGCGACTTATTTCCCGCTCTACAACTGGCTCGCCGTCTTCCTGCTCCTCTCGCTGGCCGGGCTGCCCTGCCTGCGCGCCCTGCAAAAACGCGAGCGGCTTGTGGAGTCGCATTCCGCGCATCCGCCTTTGCACACCTCCATCAAATGAACCTCCCCAACTATTTCATCGCGGACCTGCCGACCGACCACGCCGTCACGCCGACGCTCGTGACGGAGGCGTGCCAGACCTTGAAGCGCAACCGCGAGCAGTACCTGCTGGGCCGCTCGACGGCCGGCATCATCGGCGTCCTCGGGGCCACGGCGCAAAGCTGGCTGGAGCACGACAATCCTTTCCGCAAGCTCGCCCTCGAACGCGGCGTGGCCGAAACCGGTCTCGGTGAAATGACCCTGGCGCGCGGACTCGACGCCTTCTTCAAATCGTTCACGACCGAGAATCTTCAAGCCCTCGTCGCGCAAGATCTGGGGCACGCCGAGCGGCTCGACCGCTTCACCGGCGAGCGTGGCTCGAACACCACGGCGCTGGCGCGCGGGCCGGAGCTGCTCGTTCACATCGCGGCCGGGAACATTCCCAACCCGACGATCCTCAGCCTCGTGCTGGGATTCCTCACACGCTCGGCGCAGTTCGTGAAGTGCGCACGCGGCACCTCGCTGCTCCCGCGCCTGTTCGCCCACTCGATTTACGAAGTGGAACCCAAGCTCGCGGCCTGCCTGGAAATCGCGGAATGGCCCGGCGGCACGGAGGCGCTGGAGGAACGTCTGTTCGCCGAGGCCGATTGCGTGACCGCGACCGGCTCGGATGAAACGCTCGCGGCCATCCGCCGCCGTTTGCCGTGGCATACGCGGATGCTCGGCTACGGTCATCGCGTGAGCTTCGGCTATGTCCTGCCGGACGCGCTGGCGCGGTTCGAGTTGAAGAAAACCATCCAGCGCGCCGCCGCCGATGTGGTGGCGTGGAATCAACTGGGCTGTCTTTCGCCGCATCTTTTTTACATCCAGCACGGCGCGGTGTCGGCGGAGAACTTTGCCGAACTGCTGGCCCAAGAACTGGCCGCGCTCGAAACGCTGGAGCCACGCGGCCCTTTGAAAACCGAGGAGTCCGCCGCCATCGCGGCGCGGCGGAGCATTCATGAGATGCGCGCCGCCGGCTCCGAGGACACGCGGATTTGGCAAAGCGAAAATTCCACCGCCTGGACGGTCGTGTATGAGGCCGACCCGCAGTTTCAGCTCTCGTGCCTGAACCGGTTTGTTTATGTGAAGCCGGTGGCGGATTTGGCCGGCGCGTTGTGTCATGCGGAGAAGGTGCGCGCGAAAGTTTCCACGGTCGGGCTGGCCGGGCCGGTCGATCAGGCGCAACCGCTCGCGCTGCAACTGGCGCGCTGGGGCGTGTCGCGCCTCTGCCGTCTGGGTGAAATGCAAAACCCGCCGCTCACTTGGCGTCACGACGGACGCCCCGCGCTCGGCGATCTGGTGACGTGGACAGACTGGGAGCAGTGAGAGGTAGGGCGCGTCGCTCCGCGCGCGCCGTCGGATCGGAAGGTGGCAGCGTGTGGAACTAAAACTGAACCGGCACGGAACGCCCCATTCCTTCGGGATGACTCATGCCTCACTGCGGCGCGCGCGGAGCGCCGCGCCCTACCAATCGCAGTGATGATCCGCGCGCGTGATGTTTCCCATCCGATCTTGGTTTCCTTCGCCCCCTTCGCAGCCTTCGCGAGACTCCTTGCCTCCCCCTCAGAGCTTCAACTGCAACAGCCCGACCTCCAGCGCCAGAGCCTCCTGCACGTTGGAGTTCAACTGGCGTTGCAGACGTTCGAGTACTTGCAGGTTCGCCGCCGCCAGCGGGGCGTTGATGCGAGCGGCCAGGGTGGCCGAGGCCGCTTGCAGGGCGGGGAAGGTGGCGGAACGTCCGTCGCCCAGTGCTTCGAGCCACACGTCGCGCAGCCAGAATTGCAGCCCCGTCAGCACCTCGGCGCGCTGACGGCGATACTCCGCCTCGATGGCGGCGGTCAGTTCATCCTCCCACTTGTCGCGCAGCTTCGGATCTAGGTCGTCGTACTTCTCCAGCGGCGAGCGCGCGGTCAGATCGGCGGTGATGGTTTCCTTCAGCTCCGTCAGCCGGCCGAGCAGCACGGAGAGCAGGCGGTAACGGCTCAGGATTGAACCGCGCTCAACCACGGCGGTGTCGCCGAACTGCTGGAGCCAGGCCACGAAGCTGGCGTCCTGAAAGCGTTTGTTCTCGCTGGCAAAACTCAGGCGCAGGCAGCGCGAAAGAATCGTCTCCAGCATCCGCCCCGGCTCGGTCGTGAGCAGGATGAGCACGGTGCGCGGCGGCGGTTCCTCCAAAGTTTTCAGGAAAGCGTTGGCGGCCTTTTCGTTCATGCGGTCCGCCGCCACCACCACCACGACCTTGTATTCCGCTTCGGTGGCTTTGAGAAAAACGGTCTGCATGGAGTCGCGCATCTGATCCACGGTGATGATGCGCGACTTCGACTCAGGCCGAATCCACTGCACATCGGGATGATTGCTCCCGTCAATTTTCCGGCAGGAAAGACAGACGTCGCAGCAGTCCGGCGCTTCGGTCGCGTCGGTGAAGAGACCGCCGAGACGCCGCTCGCAGTTCAAGGTCTTGGCCAGGGTGCGTGCGACGCGTTCGAGATGATCGAGGTCGTCGCCGGAGAACAGATAAGCATGACCGAGGCGCTGCCGGGCCAGGCTGCGCTGGAGCAGTTGCACGGCGTCTTCCTGGGTGGGGAATTGGGCGAAGGACATGGGGTTAATGACGAAGGAAGAATGGCGAATGACGAACGGGGAGGCTCCGCACTTTCGTCAAGGCGGCCGGACGCATCGCACTCTCAGGGCAGCGGATTGTTTCGGAATTCGCCATTCGTCATTGCCCCTCCGGGGCCGGCTCCGTCGGCGCGGTCTGCCGGACCAAGAGCGGGATGCTTCCGATGTGATGCCCGGCCACGGCGATGTCGATGCCATACAGCCCCGCGCGCTCAAAACGGAGCTGCTGGATGTTGATTATAAAGTTGCGCGAGATGAAGCTCGTGTCGTCCGGCACCTGCACGTCCACGGGGATGTCGATGCCGGGCATGACGAGCTTCCCGTCCTCATCCACGAAGGTCAGCTTCATCTCCTTCTGGCCCTCCTCCATCTTGCTGAAGACGAGGCGCAGGGCGATGGAACATTGCGGATGCACGGCGGGCATGGTCCCGGCGTTGATGGTGTCAAAGGTGCCGAGGATGTTCAGCTTGCCGTGCGAATCAGTGGCGGCATCACAGAGGGCGGCGATTTGAATGTCCATTGCGGCGGCACCTTAAAGGCAAAGCGCGCCACGTAAAACGCAAAACGTCAGCCAACCCAAGCGCGCTGCGAACCCTTGAACCAATCACGCACTTTGACAGCTTGAGGCAAAATGTTAGAACTCAGCCGTGAAGCTGAATTTCAATCCCGAAAAGTTGGGACGGTTCTGCCGGGAGCGTGGCATCGCCCGGCTGGAATTGTTCGGCTCGGCTTTGGGCGATGATTTTCAGGAAGCGAGTGACGTGGACTTGCTGGCCACGCTTCGGACCGACGCCCATCCGACGCTGCTCGACTGGGCGGACATGCGCGAGAAGCTGGCCGAAATGTTCGGTCGCCCGGTGGACTTGGTCAGCCGACGCGCCATCGAGAGCAGCCGCAACCGCTATCGCAAACATTCCATTCTCACCACCGCGAGGCCCATTTATGCGGAGGGATGAAGCCTATCTGGAGGACATCCTGAACGCAGCCCAGGCGATTCGGCGTTTCATCAGCGGAATTTCTTTGGAGGCTTTCAAGGCGAACGAAGAAAAGTATGAGGCGGTGAATCGCAAGTTCGAGATCATCGGCGAAGCCGCCCGTCGCTTGTCCCCGGAAGCCCGCGACCTCTTTCCAGAAATTCCGTGGCGGCTGCTCACGGCGATGCGCAACATCCTCATCCACGATTATGACGACGTGGATTTGAATGTGGTCTGGGACACGACGCAACGCGACCTTCCCCCGTTGATCGCCCGGTTGGAAGCCTGGCTTGAAGCCCATCCACCACCGCTATCCTGATGGTCGTCAAAAATGCTTTGCCTCTGAGCATTGCTTGGTGAGTTCGAGCCGCGCGGCGGTCGAACTTTGAGCAGAAAATACAATCTCTTTGCAATGCGACCATTACGCTCCCTCACTTCTTCCCTTGGCCGCTCGCCACCGTTTCCACCGCCTTCATCAGTCCATCTATCGTATGCACCCGCGCCTCGACCGTTGGTTCGAGACCGAGGGCGCGGAGGGCTTTGCTCGTCTCGGGGCCGATGGAGGCGGTCTTGAGTTGGGGAAATTTCTTGAGCAGTTCCGGCAACGGGAAGCGCGCGTGGAAATTCTGCACCGTGGAGCTGCTGGTGAAGGTAATCCAGTCCGCGCCCTCTTCCAACAAACGCGCCGCCGCACCGTTGCGGTCGTCGGTCTCGGGCACCGTTTGATAGACCGCCACGTCGTCCACGATGGCTCCCTGATCTTCGAGAGCAGTCACGAGTTCGGGATTCGCCACTTGCGCCCGCAGCAGCAGCATCCGGACGTTCTCGATGTCCTGGAAGCCTTTGAACGCCGCCGCAATTTTTTCCGTCACGTATTCCGCCGGCATCAGGTCCACCTTGAGATGCAGTTCGTTGAGCTTGGCCGCTGTGGCCGGCCCGACCGCCGCGAGCCGCGCCCCGCCGAGCGCGCGCACGTCGTCGAAGCTCTTGAAGAAATACTCGAAGAACTGCACCACGCCGTTCGGGCTGGTGAAGATGATCCACTCATACTCGCCCAGGCTGGTCAGGGCCTCGACGAGCGTCTGCCGGTCGTCCGGCGCCTCGATGCGGATGGTGGGAATCTCCAGCACTTCCGCGCCGCGTTCGGCGAGCTGACGCGAGAGCTGGCTGGCCTGTTCGCGCGTGCGTGTGACCACGACGCGCTGACCAAAGAGCGGGCGCTGCTCAAACCAGTTCAATTTTTTGCGCAGCTTGACCACGCCGCCAATGATGGTCACGGCGGGGGCCTTGAAGTTTTTTTCCGCCACGATATCCGCGATGGTCGCGAGCGTGCCCTCGATGGATTGCTGCCGCCCCGTGGTGCCCCAGCGCACCATGCCCACCGGCGTGCTGTCGGGCATCCCACCCGCGACGAGCGACGCGGCGAGCGCGCGGATGCGCTCCACGCCCATGAGGATGACCTTGGTGCCCGGCGTGCGCGCGATGAGATTCCAATCCAGCGCGGTTTCCTCCTTGGTCGGGTCTTCGTGCCCGGTGATGACGGTGAAGCTGGAGCAGTGATCGCGATGGGTGAGCGGAATGCCCGCGTAGTTCGGCCCGGCCACGATGGAGGAAATGCCTGGCACGACCTCGAAAGAAATTTTTGCCGCGACCAGTTCCTCGGCCTCCTCGCCGCCACGCCCGAAGATATACGGGTCGCCGCCCTTGAGCCGCACCACCGTCTTGCCTTCGCGCGCCTTGGTCACGAGCAGTTGGTTTAATTCCTCCTGCGGAATGGCGTGGGCATTGGCGCGCTTGCCGCCGTAAATAATTTCCGCCGACTGGGGCGCGAGGCGCAGGAGGTCCGCGTTCACCAGCGCGTCATACACCACCACGTCAGCGCGACCGAGCAGTTCCGCGCCGCGCATTGTCAGCAGCCCCGCGTCGCCCGGTCCCGCCCCCACCAAATACACCATGCCTTTTTTCATTGGCGCGGAGGGTAGGCGCGGGCCGGGTGTCGCGCAATCCCGGCGCGCAGCAAGAAGCATGAAATGGCCGCTCGACAGGGGAAAGCCGGGGCGTCAGTTTCTGCCCCGGCCCAAGCCAACCAACACATCTAACTATGAACCAATCAAGCGGCGGTATTTTTGGAACCATCGGCGGAATCTTCGGCGGCCTCTTCAGTCTTCTGGTCTTCATCTTCTGGCTCTGGATGCTCATCGACTGCATCAAGAACGAGAAGGACGGCACGCAACGGATCATCTGGGCGCTCGTCATCTTCTTCGTCCCCTGTGTCGGCTCGCTCATCTATTACTTCGTGCGCAAGTCCCCGCGCGGGAAGTAGGGCTGAAGCGGGACCGGTGGAGAGCGGGGCGGGCTGGGTTCCTCCGTTAAAAAACGAAACCTGTCCCGGAGGAGGGACAGGCTCGTCTGATTCGCGTGGACAAAACTCTAAACCACGCTGCTAAAATTATCGGCAGGCTGGAGAGGAACTTTAGCCTTCCTCGGAAAAATCTTTCAGCCCACCCCACGCTTGCAGTTTCGCTCTCCGCGGCGTGAACTCTCGCGCCAATGAACAGGTTATTTGGAACGCGCTGGTGGTCCTGGCAACGCCTCGTCTGCCTCGCCTTCACCGCCGCTCTGGTCGCGTTTCTCTTCCGTCGGATTGACCCCGCTGCGCTCCGTCATTCTCTCGCCCAAGTGCGCTGGGGCTGGTTCGCGGCGGCCTTCGCTCTCTACGGTCTGGCGCTGTTCCTCGCCGGACTGCGCTGGCACGTCGCACTCCATGCCATCGGTTGCGCCGTGCATGTGGGCGCGAGCGTGCGACTGGCCTTCATCGGGCACTTTCTTTTCGTCATGCTCTTTGGCGCGGCGGCGGGCGATGTGGCCAAGGCCGCTCTTTACGCGCGCTGGTATCGCTTCGGCGTTCCCGAACTCGCCGCCTCCACGCCACTCGACCGTGCCTTGGGCTTCCTCGCCGCGCTGGCCGTGGGCGGGGCGGCGCTGTTTGTTGGATTTTTCTCGGGCGGTTTTGAAAATTTGCAGAGACTTGAACTCCACTTCCAAACCCTCTGGCTGGTGGTCGCCGGGATCGCGGTCCTGGTGGTGATCGGGGCGCTGCTGCTCTGGAAGCCCGCCCGCGGAAGCGGTTGGGGCCGCGCGTGGCAAACCCTGCGCCTGGGCTTCCGCAACTTCATTGCCTCGCGTCGCCAGTCCACGCTCGGCCTGTTCCTGGCCATCGCCGCACAACTCGCCTTGAGCGGCGTCTTCGCCTGCCTGGTGCGCGCCGTCGCGGGCGACTCGCTGCCGTGGCTCCAACTCGCTTGGACATTCCCGACGATCATGATGTTGAGCTGCCTGCCCATCACCGTGGCTGGGGCGGGCGTGCGGGAAATGCTC
>JAYVWQ010000061.1:0-4597 GCA_043785945.1 Akkermansia sp. | reverse complement strand
CTTCGAGCCGTTGAGCAGGCGGGCGAAGAGATTGGTCGCCGAGTTGGTGGACCAATACCAGAAGCTGAAGGTGTGCAGGGCGTTGGTCAGCGGAGTGGGGGTGAGGAACTGGTAGATGACTTTGTTGAAGTTGGGCTGGGTCACCGCCCCCGGACTGGCCCCGACGATCTTCATCGCGCCCGTCCCGGCATGAACGAGATCGCCCACGATCAAAGTGTTGGTGTAGTTGGTGCCGAAGATCCAGCCGTTGGTGATGACCGTGCTGTTGGTCGCGAGGGTCGTGCCGTTGGTGAAGGGTGACTCGAAATCGCCGTTGACGATGTAGTTCGTGCCCACCGCGGCGTTGGTCCCGGGCACGAGCGCGAAGTCATCGACCAAGGCACTGCCCGCCTCGCCCAAGTAAATCACGAGCCGCTGCAAATTGGTCAGCCCGCTCGGCGTGTTTCCGCTGGCGCTGACGAAACGCCAGCCGTCCCGCAGCATGGCCGGCGTCGAGACGGCGGGGGAGTAAATGGTCGGGCTGGAGAAGGCCGACCAGTTGCCCACCCGGCTGTTGTCCTGCGCCGGATCAATGACCTGCAACGAGGTGCCCGTCCCATTGGCCCCCGTCGGCCAAGGGGCCGTGCTCTCGTAGCGCACCCGATCCACCACCAAGGCCGGATCGTTGGTCGCGGCTCCCGGCTTGAGGAGCGTGAGCGTCTCGCCGTCATTCGAGAGGATGCCCGAAAATTCTCCGACCGGGCCGCCTGCCGAGACACCGTACGCGCCCGCATATGAGGCGGCGTTCGCGGCCACGACGATGAACTGGCGGTTGGTGATGAACGTCCCCGGCGCAAAGGTGAAGCCGATCCCGTTGATGCTCCAGCCGCTCAGGTCAAAACTCGCGTTCGAGGAGGTGTTGAACAGCTCCACGTAGGCGGCATCCGGCAGATAGGGGTTGAACATGATTTCGTTGAAGACAATGGCCCCGCGCGGATCGGGCGCGGCGTTGGTGTAGAAAACGGTGCGCACAGCCGTATTCGTGACCACGCCGGACAGGTCGAGGGCCGCGACGCTGAGGTTGTTCGAGGCCGCGCTGACCGGCAGGGTGAGCGTCCACGCGGAGAGCGAAGTCCAAGTGATCGGATAGGTCGCGCCATTGACGGTGATGGTCTTGACCCAGACCGGCGCAGTGCCGGTGAGCGTGACGAGGCCCGAGCCGTTGGTAACGACCGTGGGACTGGTCACGGTGAAGGCGGTGTTGCCGCCCGCGCTGTTGATGGTGCTCTTGGCAAAGTCGCCGCGCGCCTGAATGTAGGCGAGGTCGGCGGAATAATTCTGCCCCGCGAGCGCGCCGTAGTGGTTAATCCAATACGTCATGTAGGCCGGGTTGTAGGTGGTGGCGATGTGGTCCAAGAGGTGCGCGTAGAAGCAGCGCAGGTTGGGCGTGAGGTTGACGATTTTCGCCAGATTCTGATCGCCGACCAGCGCCGACCCGGTGCCGTTGTTGAACGAGAAGTCCATGTCCCAGGGCAGATAGACCGACTTCTGATCGCTCGCGCGGATGTAGGTCATGAAGTTGTGATTGTTGCCGAAAGTGTACATGTCGCCCACCCCGCAGAGGCTCACCCCGGCGTAGGCGCTCATCCATTCGTTGAGGTCCATGGTCTGGCGCGTCTCCAGATCGAGCGGCGCACCGGTCAGGCTGAACATCTTCGCGAAGGTGATGAATGGGGTGTAGTCGTCGGTGTCGCGGTGATTCTTTTTGATGAAATTGTAGCGATACGGCTCCTTGTCGCCGCCGAGGTTTTGGTAATCCAGCCCCTGCACGGCATCGGGGTTGGGAATCTTGTAGCCGCCGCCATCCGCTGTGGTGGGGTAGTAAATCAACTCCAGTTCAAAGAAGGAGCCGTTGCCACCGTTCTCGAATTGCGCACCCGCGAATTCATCCTCGTAGCGCGGGGCGAAGATGGCCGTGCCGTTCTCGGCGGCCTGGGGCGTAAGCGCGCGGATCAGGTCGGGATTTACCATCGGCACACCCGCGTGCAGCATGATGTGGCGCAGGAGTATTTCTTCGTTGGCCGGACGACTGCCGCCGTTGGAGCGATCCACGAGCATGACCGGATGCACACCGCGAAACAAATCGTCGGGCGGAAACTCCAGATGGAAACCGACACGGGCCGAGACGGGCCGTCCGCGCTCGCTGCTCTTGAGCCGCACCGCCATGTCGTAGAAGACCTTGCTCTCGTCGTAGATGACCGTGCAAGGCAGGACCTCGTTGCTCATCACGTTGGTGGTGGCGTGCAGGAGCGACACGTTGGCGGGCGACATGAGGATGCGAATGTTGTGGAGCACAGCCAGATTGGCCGCGCCGTCGAACACGCGATAGAACGCCGCCGAGTTGCTGCCATTGGCCGGGAAAGTCGCGACCGCACCGAGTCCATCGGTGGCGCGGACGTAAAACTGCACGAGCGCCGACGCCGCCTGTCCGGGGATGGTGCCAGAGTAAATTCCATTCGCCAGTGTCAGGGCCGCGCTCGACCAGGCACCGCCGTTCACGGAGTAAAAGACGGAACAGGTCGCGACACCCTGCGGGTCTTGCGCCGCGACGGAGACGGTGACGGGCTGGCTGGGCGTCGGGACGACCGGCTGATGCTGGAACGAAGCGAAGGTCGGCCCAATGTTTGTCGCGTAACGGGAATTGACCGCGCCGGGCGTGCCGGTCAACTGCGGGTAGGCGAGGGGCGTGGTGCGGGCGATGCGGTTGAAGTAGCCGCGCGTGTTGAGCAGGTGGCTGCCGGCGATCCACTTGGCGCGGAACGTCACCTCGTAGGTCTGGCCATTGATGATGGAGCGCCCGTTCGCGAACGTCGCCTCGATGTGGTTGTGCATGTGCTCCTGCGGCCCGGTGGCGATGAGGTGCAGGGCGTGGTTGGCGGGGTTGGCCGGGTCAACATCGACCCGGCTCAGGCGGTGAGTGCCGATGACGCGCCAGCCCGCGATGCCGCTCTCGAAGTTGCCATTGCTAATCAATTCCACCGGGCTCACGCCCGGCGCTTGCACCACGCTGATGTCATCCACGTA
Organism: Akkermansia sp.; assembly: GCA_043785945.1. Lineage (GTDB taxonomy): Bacteria > Verrucomicrobiota > Verrucomicrobiia > Limisphaerales > SIBH01 > JANNGC01. The sequence goes on along the minus strand of JAYVWQ010000061.1, from coordinate 1,534 downwards.
GCACTCGCCAGCGGCGAGCAGGCCCATCACGAAGTCGCGCCACTGGGTGTCCGGTGCCGGGGTGGCGCTGGCGGCGGCGACCACGCGATAGCTGTAGGTCTGCCAGCCGGATTTGCCGGACTCGTCGCTCGCGGCCCAGGCTTCGCCCTGGGAGTTGTCAGCGTTCGGATCGCGCAATTCGAGGCTGGAGCCGCCGCCATCCGCATATTCCGGCCAGCGGCCCTTGCCATAGTAATGCACCTCGTCCGCCGGATTGCCGAGCGGGTCTTCGAGCACAATGCGGTCGTCGCCCTGGGAAAGTTTGCCTCCCAGATTGCCCACGGCAGTAACGCCGGGATACGTCGCCTGAAAAGTTGCGAGGTCCTCCGCGATGACGAGATAAGCGCCCGCCGCCAGCGTGCGGCCCGCCTTAAACTTGTAGCTCACGTCACCGGACAACTGCCACTCGCTCAGGTCCACCGTGCCCGTGCCCCGGTTGTAGAGTTCGATCCACGCCTCGGGATTGTCCAGGGGCGGAATGTTCGTGGTCACGGGCGGGAAGGCCTTGTGCGAATACATGATCTCGTTGATCACGATCTCGTTGCGGAAGGCGAAGCTGTTGTTCGTGCCCGGCGTCGGCGCGTTCGGAGTCAGCCAGACACCGGTGCCGTCCGGGTAACGGGCGCGGGATACTTTCTTCGTCACGAGGCCGTCGAGCGCGAGCAAGTTGGGAGAGTAGAGAAACAATCTTTCGCCCGACATCGGGGTGAAGCCGAGCACGCTGTCAGCCACGGCAAGAAAAGCGCCGGCCGCGAGCGTGACGCCGGGCGGAAAGACGTAGTTGAAGTCGTTCGATGACGTGTTCAATTGGACGACAAAGTTGCTGAGGGAAATGGAGTTGGTCCCGTAGTTGTAAAGCTCGATCCAGAACGGCGCGTTGGTCGTGCCGGAATGTTCGTTCAACGCCAGAGTGATCACCGGCTCCGCCGAGGCGGCATAATTCAGCTCGGTGCCGAAGACCGGACCGTCCGGGCTGCCGGCCGCCTGATGCACTTCCACCGCGAGCACGTTGTTCCCGGCGAGGAGATTGCTCGCCGAGATCGTGATCGGCCCGGCGTAGTTGAGGTTGGCGTTGGTGTTCGCCGCCGTCGCGTAACTCACCGCGCCGCCCGGCAGGTTCTGGCGATAGACCTCGAAGCCGTTCAGGTAAAACACCGCGCCATCGCCGACCACAGGATTGATGGTGAGCGAGGCATACTGCGGGTTGCCGTTGAAGGTGAAGCTCTTGCGGAAATAGTAAGTCGAGTTGCCTGACGGCAACGGTGAATTCGTGTTTGCCGCCAGCGCCGTGCCACTCACGACCGCGCGGAAGGCGCCGGGACCGGCCCCCTGATTCTCCGTCCCAAACTCCAGAGTGTTCGTGCCGCCGACAAAGTCGCCGCTCATCGTGAAGGGCGAACTGAGGGACGCGAAGCCGGAGAAGGTGAAGCCCTTGGCCACCCCGTTCAGAAAAACATTCGTCATGGCATTGTCGATGGCCACGCCAAAATTGATC
>JAYVWQ010000060.1:0-4318 GCA_043785945.1 Akkermansia sp. | reverse complement strand
TCCGGTGGGCACGGTCGCAAACCCCATTGTCCCGGAATCCGGCGAGTCCGCCCCAGCTAGCTAGTCATGGAACTAAAACACATTTTGGAGTCGATACTGTTCTCCGCCCAAGAACCCCTGAGCGTGAAAGACCTGCGCGAGGTCTTGAAGAACGCCACCGAGCACAGCCCCGAGGCCGGAGATTTCAAGAAGGTGCCCTTCGAGGAAGTCGTGGCCGCGCTCGACGCCCTGACCAAGGAGCACGAAGCCGCCCAGCGCAGCTACCGGCTGGTGTGCGTGGCCGAGCGCTGGCAGTTCGTCATCCAGCCGGAATTCGCGCCGTGGGTGAAGGCCCTTGTCGGCGTGCGCGCCCGGCCCACGCGGCTCTCGCAGCCGGCGCTCGAGACGCTGGCCATCATCGCCTACCGCCAACCCATCACGCGCGCTGAGATGGAGCAGGTGCGCGGCGTGGCCGTGGACGGCGTGCTCCAGACGCTGGTGGAACGTGGCATCGTGGAGCAGGTCGGCGTGGCGGAAGTGATCGGCCGCCCGAAAACTTTCGGCACCACCACGGCCTTCCTCGAATACTTCGGCCTGCGCGGTCTGGAAGATTTGCCGGCGGCGGATGAACTGCGCCGCATTCCCATCAACAAGCCGGACTCGCTGCTCACCGTCGATAACGGCCTCGCCACCGCGCCGCCGGAACAACTTGCGATGGCCACCGAACTGCCCATTGAGGGTGAGGCACCCGTCAACCCACAGACTTGAGCACGCCGCGATGAATCTCTCTGACCACCGCAAGTCCATTGACAAGCTCGACAAACAAATTGTCCGGCTGCTCAACGAGCGCACCCAGCACGTCCTGCACATTGGCGAGATCAAGCTCAAGGCGGGCGAGGCCATTTACGCGCCGCACCGCGAGCGCGCCGTGCTCGACCGCGTCTGCCGGGGTAACGACGGACCCATCACGAACGAATCGCTGCGCGCCATTTACCGCGAGGTCATGTCCAGCGCGCTCTCGCTGGAGAAGTCGATGACCATCGCCTACTTCGGCCCCGAGGCGACCTTCACGCATCAGGCGGCGATCAAGAAATTTGGCTCCAGCCTCAACTACGAGGCGCAGAAAACCATTCCCGATGTCTTCGCCGAGGTCGCGCGCCTCCGGGCCGACTACGGCGTGGTGCCGGTGGAGAATTCCACCGAGGGCGTCGTGACCCACACGCTCGACATGTTCGTGGACAGCGACCTGAAGATCGTGGCGCAGATTGTCATGCGCGTGCAGCAGTGCCTGATGAGCAAGGTGGCGCGGCGCGACATCACAAAGCTGTTTGTGCATCCGCAGTCGCTGGCCCAGTGCCGGGGCTGGTTGCAGACGCATCTGCCCCAAGTCGAAATCATCGAGACCTCCTCGAACGCGCGCTCGGCCGAGATGGCGGCGCGGACGAAAAATTCCGCCGCGCTCGGCGGCGCACTGGCCGCGCAGCGCTACGGACTGGACGTGCTCGACACGGACATCCAGGACAACTCGACCAACACGACGCGCTTCCTCGTGCTCGGCCGCCAGTGCAGTCCGCCCACGGGCCGCGACCGCACCAGCATCATGTTCAGCATCCCGCACAAAGTCGGGGCGCTGCACGGCGCGCTCGCGCCCTTCCGCAAGTACCGGTTGAACATGACTAAGATCGAATCGCGCCCGAGCAAGCGGAAGGCGTGGGAGTATTTCTTCTTCGTCGATTGCGACGGCCACGCGGACAACAAGGGCGTGGCCCGGGCCATCGCCGATCTACAGGCGCACTGCGCCTTCGTGAAAGTGCTCGGCTCGTATCCGAACTCGGAGTAGGAGGGCGGTAGCAGTGGTCGCGCTGCGACCACTCGCCCGCGCAGAGCGGGCGGGCGTGAGACGTTCGACAAGACGACGCCCTCGGCAGTTCGTTGCGCCGCTCTGCACGGCGCTGCTTGTCGCAGCGCGACAAGCTCTACCAGCGAAAACTCCCTTTACACCTCCGTTCCCTCTCCCGAACACTGCGCCATCGTGAACATCCGTTGGTTTGGAGCCGCCGCGCTTGTGCTCTGCTGTCTCTGCGCTTTCAACTCGCCGACGACCGCCGCGCTGGCTCCCGGACGGGCTTATAAAGTGGAGGTCTGGGAAACAGACCATGGTCTCCCGCAGAACTCCGTCATTTCCATGGTGCAGACGCGCGACGGCTATCTCTGGCTGGGCACGCTCAACGGGTTGGCCCGCTTCGACGGTTTGCGGTTCACGGTCTTCGACGAGAGCACCACGCCCGGCCTGAGCGACAGCCGCATCGTTTTCCTCTTTGAGGACAGCCAGGCCAATCTTTGGATCGGCACCGAGACGGCGGGCACGGTAATGATGAAGGACGGGCGCGTCATTGCCCCGGAGCAGCTCTCACTCGGCGGCCTCGAACATCGGCTGGTTTCAGCGTGTGAGGACGCCGAGGGTGCAGTGTGGCTCTGCCTCGCGAACGGGGATTTGTGGCGCTACCATCGAGGCCGCTTCACGCCTTTACTGGTGCCGGGGCGCGAGTCCAGCCAGGCCCGGAGCATCATCCAGGAAACCAACGGTCGGCTCTGGGTGGCGACCAGCCAACGGCAGTATGCGGTGGAAGCAGCGGCGGATGGAGGTTCGCTGGAACTGCATGTGCTCGAGGAAATGCCGCCCAGTCGGAATGATTTTCTCGTGCCCAGCCGCAGGGGCGGTTACTGGCGGCTGGCTGATTTTCAAATTCAGAAGGGGACTAACGGCCTGATCTCCGAACCGCTGCTCCGCTATCCTTGGGAGTATTGCGGCTGCGCGATTGGTGCGGCCTGTGAAGACCAGGACGGGAACCTCGTCGTCGGCACGCGGGGTGCCGGACTTTTTTGGATCAGCCCCGAAGGCCAGGTCGCTGTCCTCTCCACCAACGAGGGGCTGTCGAACAATTACATCTTCTCCACGGTCGTGGATCGCGCAGGCACGCTCTGGGTGGGCACAGACGGCGGCGGGTTGAATCGGATCAAGCGGCCTCACTTCTCCACCATCGAGACCACCCGTTCTTGGGTCGTGCAGTCCGTCCGCCCGGATACGGAAGGCGGGCTTTGGATCGGATCGAATGGCGAAGGCGTTGGTTATTGGAAGAATGGCACCCTCCGGCGCTACGGTTCGGCCGAGGGGTTGGCAGGTCCGTACGCGCAATTTGTGAAGTCCGTCTTTGTGGATGACGACGACCAAGTTTGGGCGGGCACGCGCGGCTCCGGATTGTTCCGACTGGAGCAAGGCGGCTTCCAAGCCGTGACCGCCGCCGGTTTGAATCGCGCGGAGGTGAATGCCATTTACCAGGACCGCCACAGCAACCTCTGGGTTGGAACGACCACCGGCCTGATGCTGCTGGATGGGCGAGGCGAGTCGGATTGGAAACAGTTCACCACTCGGGACGGACTGACCTCGGACGTCATCACGGCCCTCGCCGAGGACCGCGAACGCAACCTCTGGGTGGGCACGCGGCGGGGCGGACTGAACCGCCTGAGCGGCGGCAAGTTCACGGCCTTTCGCAAGGCGGACGGTTTGCCGAGCGATGACATTTCCGCGCTGTGGATCGATGCACAGGGTGTGCTGTGGGTCGCGACGTTTGGCAACGGGCTGGCTCGCTATCACGAGGGACGCTGGACGCGCTTCACCAAGCGCGAAGGGCTGACGAGCAACGTCCTAAGCTACATCGTCGAGGACGGCGACGGTTACCTCTGGCTCGGCTCCAACATGGGCGTGTTGCGAGTGTCGAAGAAATCGTTGAATGATTTTGCCAACGGCCTGGCCCGGTCCGTGCCATGCCGCGCGTATGGCAAAGCCGACGGGCTGACGACGCTGGAATGTACGGCGGGTTCGCAGCCCGGTGCGGCGCGGGGCGCGGATGGAAGGTTATGGTTCTCCACCATCAAGGGCGTGGTGTCCGTGGACCCGGCGCGGCTCGCGCCCAATCCCATCCCGCCGCTCGTGACCATTGACTCGGTGCTGGTGGACGACGAGCCGGTGTCCCCCGGCCTCGGGGCGGGCGGCTTGGAGCGAGGCATCACCCTGCAGCCCGGCCAGGAGCGGCTGAAGATTCAGTTCTCGGGGTTGAACCTCGGTGCGCCGGACCGGGTCCGCTTCCGCTACTGGCTGGAAGGTTACGAGAAGGGCTGGACGGAGGCCGGGAACGACCCCTTCGCCCGGTACGTGAAGCTTAATCCCGGGCACTACAACTTCCACGTCACCGCGTGCAATGAGGACGACGTGTGGAACGAAACGCCCATCTCGCTCGCGGTGATCGTGCGGCCCCCGTTCTGGCGGACTTGGTGGTTT
>JAYVWQ010000059.1:0-4501 GCA_043785945.1 Akkermansia sp. | reverse complement strand
GAACCGCCGTCGCCAAACGAGGGAATGCGCTGGCCGGTCGCGGCATTGATCGCGTGGAGGAAATGATCGTTCCCGTAGAGAATGCGCCGCTCCGCCCCGGCACCCCAGTGAACGAGGCCGCGGTTCACGCCGGATTTTGCGAGACCCTTCACCGACGCCGGGTTGAAGCGCCACAACTCGCGGCCGGTGGCGGCATCGACCGCGAAGAGTTGCAAGTCGGGCGTCGTGCCGTAGAGCACGCCATCGAGGACCAGCGGGTTGCACTGAATCTGCGAACGGTTGTTGGTATCCAGGCCGCCGGCGCGATAAGTCCACGCGACCTCCAGCTTCGCGACGTTGCGCGGTGTGATCTGCCTGAGTGTCGAGTAATGGCTGCTGGCCTTGTCGCCGAGATAGGTGGGCCAGTTCGAGTCGGCGGCGGAGGCGAAGAGCGGCAGCAGGAGCAAGGCGGGGAGGATTTTCTTCATAAAAATTCAGTGGCTGGCGGAGAGTCTTGAGTCGCGCCAGAAGCTCGCGCTCAAGTCGAGCATGAGGCGGTTGCGTCCGCCGGGATGAGCGGCGCGTCCCGACAGCGCGGGTGCCACGCTGGGGATCGTGTTCGGGAAGTAAGCGTCCACCGCCAGATCGACCTCCGAGAGCGCGGCGGGTTTTCCGATGGTTGGATTATTTGCCGCCCGCAAATCGCGGAGTGCGGTGTCGGAGGTTTTGTTCCAGAAATTATCCAGGGGCACCGGCGCGGTCTCGCGATCAAAACGCCACAGCCAGTAGCCGGTCACTGTTGTGTCATCACCGGCGTGGAAGTTTTGCACCACCTGCGGCACCTCGCGCAGCCGGGACGCCGCGATCCCGGGGCACATCCAGACGGCGGTGTGGCCGAGTTGGTTGCTCAACGTCGCCGCCGCCCATCCGGCGCGCGGGTCTGACGGCGGCCAGTCGGTCCACGGACGGTAGCCGAGCGCGGACTTGAGCGCGCGCTGATCCGGGAAACGGTCGTCGTTCTCGTCCTGATACAGCGCGAAGGCAAAACCGATCTGGCGCAGGTTGGAAAGGCACGCCGCCTGACGCGCCTTCTGTTTCGCGCGACCAAGCGCGGGCAGGAGCAGGGAAGCGAGCATCGCGATAATGGCGATGACGACGAGCAGCTCGATCAGCGTGAAGGCGCGATGGGTTTTGCAAGCTGAGGTCATGCCGCTAAAATACAGGCTGGTTCAACCGTCCAAGGAGGCAGTTTTTGAACACACGCACCTCCGACCCAGGGACACGATTTCATGGTGAATATTTTCTTTGCCGAGCAAATCCATTCAACCGGGCCGGCTCCCCTCCAGCAAGCGGGAGTTTCCCCGCTGGTCATCGAAGCACGCACCATAGGGTTACACCCCATGTTACGGACAAGCCGCCCTCATAATCTTCGCTGTCCGCCGACGGCCCGGATCCTGCGGTCGGGGAGGTGGCAACGAAAAAAATTGCAGATACCATGAACTGGACTCCCCTGAACAGCACCGTCCGTGTCGGCTGCAACCTCGCCTACGAGACCAGCGTGCCCACGCCGGTGCTCTTCGTGCTCAAGCCGCGGCTCGAAGATCGGGTGCTCGTCATGCAGGAGAAACTCACCTTCGGCATCGGTCGGCCGGCGTATGAGTTTCAAGACAGCCACGGCAACCTCACCTATCGCTCAACGCTCATGCCGGGACGGAACGAAATCCAGCACGACGCACTCGTCGCCGTCTCTTCGCTGCCGGACAGACGGGAGATCATGGGCGGCATCGTGCCCGTGGGGCAACTGGCTTCCGAATTGTTGCGCTACACGCTGCCCAGCCGTTATTGCGATTCGGACAAGCTGATGAATTTTGCCTGGCAGCAATTCGGGCACATCGCCCACGGACTCCCCCGCGTGCAGGCCATCTGCGACTGGGTGCATGACAACATCGAATACCGTTTCGGTTCCGGGCGGCCCGATCTCTCCGCCTCGGAAGTGATGGCCCGCCGCCACGGGGTTTGCCGCGATTTCGCCCACACGGCCATTGCGCTCTGCCGCGCCTTCAACCTGCCCGCCCGCTATGTGACCGGACATTTGCCGGACATCGGCTTCAATGATCCGGGCACGGCCATGGATTTTCACGCCTACTGCGAAGTGTATCTCGGCAACGAGTGGCTGACTTTCGATCCGCGCTTCAACATTCCGCGCATCGGCCGCGTCAAGGTCGCGCACGGACAGGACGCGGTGGACGGCGCGTTTGCCACCATCTACGGCGAAGCCAGCCTCACCCATTTTGAAGTCTGGGCCTACCAGGTGAACCCGCAGCAAGTCTCCCTGGGCGATCCCATCGACCTGACCAAGCGCCTCGACGGCACCACCACGATTCGTTTGCACTGACGGTGAGTTAATCGTGTTCACGAAGGACGATCAAAACAGGTCGTTCGCTCGAGGGCGTGGAGTTTTTCGCTTCCGCTTTCGGTCCATTCCGCTAAAACCCTCGGCATGTCCAACCTCCTCATCCGCGAGATGCCCGAGCATGAGCGGCCCCGCGAACGTCTCGTCCTAAAAGGTGCTGATGCCCTGCGCGATGCGGAACTCATCGCCATCCTGCTGCGCACCGGCATGAAGGGCGTCTCGGCCATTCAGATTGCCGAGCAACTGCTGCAAAAATTTGGCACGCTCGACCGGCTGGCCCGCGCGTCGCTGGAAGAACTGGCCCAAGTCAAAGGCGTGGGCCGCGACAAAGCCATCGGTTTGAAGGGGGCATTCACGCTCGCCCAGCGCATGGCCCGCCAACTCCATGCCGAACCACCCTTGGTGGATACCGCCGAGCGCGTGGCCGATCTGTTGCGCGAGGAGAACCGGCTTTACGAGGTGGAGATTTTTCAGTCTGTGCTGCTCAACACCCGGCGGCGGCTCATCCGGGTGGAGCGGCTTTCGCAGGGCACGCTCGACACCATCCTGGTGCATCCGCGCGAAGTGTTTCGCGGGGCCATTGCGGCCAATGCCTCAGCCCTCATCCTCGTCCACAATCACCCCAGCGGCGATCCGACCCCGAGCGAGGCGGACATCAAGGCCACGCGCGATCTGATCCGCGCCGGCCAGTTGCTCAAGATGGAACTGCTCGACCACGTCATCCTCGGTCGCGCTTCCGCCGAGCGTCCGCGCGATTACGCCTCGCTGCGCGAGCTGGGATATTTTTATTCCTGAGCGGCGGGGCTTCTACGTTTCCTGTGCCGGGTCGGAGACCGTCGTTCCGGCTTCGAGGTGGAACACTTCCTTCAGCTCCGACAACACCGGGCTGTCGTCCGCATGGCTGGGCATGATCTCGCGCATGTGCTGCCACCAGCGGCGGCAGACTTCCGTTTGGGCGATGGCCGACCAGCGCGCCTCACTTTCGATCTCGGCATAGGCGAACAGTTCGCTCTCAGCTTCATCCAGGAAGATGGAATAGCTCCGCACGCCGTGGGCCAGCAGTGTTTCCTCCAGTTCGCGCCAGATGGGCTGGTGGCGGCGCGCGTATTCCGCGTGCTGGTCGGGATGGACCGACATCTTGAAGGCCTTGCGAATCATGACGCTTGATTGAGGGGAACCGCATGGGAATGCAAGGGTGGAACGGTCCTCGCGCTCCTTGGGCGCATCTGACCCAGAGCGGACGGCGCGCTTGTTCACGGTGGCGTCTCCCAGTTACGCCAGATGTGTCCGCCATCTCCTTCTCTCCATTTGACCGCTCCACACCGCTTGCCTACAGTCGCGCTCCATTTTGGAATTGAACTTGGTTGAACCGCAGATGAAAGCCGATAAACGCAAATGGGAACCGGGCAAAACCCTTCCGTATCTGCGTCCATCTGCGTCCATCTGCGGTTAAAAGAATATGAACGTACTCATCTGCGACCCGATTTCGCCCAAGGGCATTGCCCTCTTCCAGTCGCGCCCGGAATTCAAAGTCACCGTGTTGGAAAAGCCGCTCAAGGAAGCCGAGCTGCTCCTCATCGTGAAGGACGTGGAGGCCATGGTCGTGCGCTCCGAAACCAAAGTCTCGCGCAAGGTCATCGAGGCCGCGCCCAAGCTGCGCGTGGTCGGCCGCGCCGGCGTGGGCATCGATAACGTGGACGTGGAGGCCGCCACCGAACACGGCGTGGTGGTCATGAACACCCCCGGCGGCAACACCGTGACCACGGCGGAGCTGACCTTCTTCATGCTCGGCGCCCTAGCCCGGCACATCGCCCCAGCCGGCGCCTCGATGGCGAGCGGCAAGTGGGATCGTAAATTGTTTTCCGGCGTGGAGATCAACGGCAAGACGCTCGGCGTGCTCGGCATGGGCCGCATCGGCGGCGAAGTGGCGAAGCGCGCGCTGGCCTTCGGAATGAAGGTGCTGGCTTACGACCCGTTCCTCACCGAGGCGCGGGCCAAGCAGCTCGGCGTGGAGCTGGTGCCGGACGTGGACGGCATTTATCGCAGCGCGGATTTCATCACCGTCCACATGCCGGTGACGGAGCAGACGCGCGGGATGTTGAACGCGGA
>JAYVWQ010000058.1:0-8651 GCA_043785945.1 Akkermansia sp. | reverse complement strand
TCCACCTTGAGCCAGCAGTTGGGCGAGATCGAGGAGTCGCTCGGCCAACCCCTCTTTGACCGGCGCGGGCGTCAGCTGCACCTGACCGAGGCCGGGCGCATTGCGTTGGAGCATGCCGAAATTATTTTCCAAACCGGGGGCGAATTGCTGGACCGCTTCCGGCAACGCCATCGCCAGCAAAAGCCGCTACTGCGCATCGGGGCGGTCGGGCCGCTTTCCAAAAACCTGCAGTATGACTTCATCGAACCACTGCTCGCGGGTCAGCAAGCGAGGGTGGTGGTCGTCGCTGATCAATTGAACAACCTGTTCGAGAAGTTGCAGCAGCATTCACTCGATCTGGTGCTTTCCAACATCCCTTTGCGCACGGATCAGGAGGCCAACGTGTTTAATCATCTGCTGGGCGAAATGCCCGTGTTCCTAGCCGGACGGATGAAGGTGGGCGGCTCACGTCGGCGTTTTCCGGACTGGCTGCGCGATGTCCCGTTGTTCCTGCCCAGCCGACAGAGCCACGTCCGTGCCGATTTTGATCTGCTGCTGGCAGAGGCGGATATCGAACCCAACATCGTGGCGGAAGTGGACGACATGGCCTTGCTCCGTTTGCTGGCGCTGTCGGGGCACGGCCTCGCGTTGGTCTCGGCCATCGTTCTGGAGCGCGAATTGAATTCCAAACTGCTTCGTTCCATTCATCTCGTGCCGGGCCTGACGGAAAAATTCTACGCCATCACGCTCCGCCGCCGGTTCGGCAATCCGTGGATCGAGGAAGTCGTCCGCTCCTTCCGTCAGCGGCTCAAAGCCATTGCCGAAATACCACGAGTCCGCGAATCGAAGCCCAAGACTTGATCAGCCGGTGATCTTCGTGCCGCACTTGATCGGTTGGCCGGGTGTCACACGCCCATGATCTGGATCGGCGGAGCGGTCTTCCACTTGCCTTTGGTAAAGTCCGGGAAGTCCACGGGTCGGCTGTGGTCGGCGACGGATTTTTCGCTGAGCACGGCGATGGAACTCCAGGTGGCGGCATCATAGACATCGTAGTCGGGGGCGACGCCGCTGCGGAGCGCTTCGACGAGGCGGTAATCTTCGAGAAAATCACCTTGGCGCACGTCGTGGTCAGGACCGTAGTGCCAGACCGCGCCCTTGAGGATGGGGCCAAAGTCTTTCGCAATGCCGGGCAGTTTCGCATGAACTTCTTTCGCGTGAGTCCGCAGCGCGCTCTCGTGCTCGACGCGAAACTTGTCGCCGGGCAGCCAGGCGGGATGCGGGTTGCCGGGAATCTCCAGGCTGACCGCCATCTGCGGCCAGCCGCTGACCAGGCCCTTGGTGCCCTGCACGAGATTGATGCGGCTGTAGGGACGGGGCGAGTCGGTGTCGTGCGTGATCGAGATGCTGACGCCATTCACCGTGCGGATGAGGCAAGTGTTCACATCGCCGTTGATGTATTTGCGCGTCCGCTTCGGATGACCGGCGGGCAGGTGCGCCTCGGCATAGAGGTCGAGACCGCGCGCTTTGGAACTCATCGAGACGAGGAAGTCGAGGCGGTCGCCATGATTGATGTTCAAATACCAGGCGAGCGGGCCGAAGCCGTGGCAGGGGTAGAGATTGCCATTGCGCTGGGCATGGTGGTTGCCCAGCCAGAGGCCGTCGCCGTGATCGTTCATCTTCAGTTGACGAGTGTCGTGCAGGTAGCCGCCTTCGGCATGAATCAACTCACCAAACACGCCGCGTCGAACCATGTTGTAGATGACGAGTTCATCCGGCATGTAGTTGACGTTTTCCATCATGCAGAGATGGCGGCCGACTTTCTCGGAGGTTTCCACGAGCTGCCAACATTCCTCCAGCGTGTAAGCGGCGGGAATCTCGGTGGCGGCGTGTTTGCCGTTCCTCATCGCGGCGAGGCACACGGGCACATGCCATTCCCACGGCGTGGCGGTATAGACGAGATCCAACTCCTCCTCGGCGCACATGCGTTCGAAGTCGCGTTCGCCGCGTGAATAAATCGTGGGCGGACGCAGGCCGAGCCGCTTGGCCTGCTCCTGCGTCTCGCGGCATTGGAGATCCACGTTGTCGCACACCGCGCGCAACTCGACGCCTTCCATGCGCATCAGATGGCCGACGTGCGAGGAACCTTTCACCCCGACGCCGACGAAGCCGAGGCGCAGGGTTTTCTTCGGCGCAGTCTTCGCCGCTTCCTGGCCGAGGAGCGGACTGCCCAGCGCGGTCAGAACGGCGCTGGCGGCTCCAGCTTGTTTGAGGAACTGGCGGCGGGTTTTCATGGGATTCATCATAGATAAAAGGAAAGGTCGTTCAGCACAAAACGGTTTGCGAAAGCATTGATGCAAACGCCACGCCGCCCGGCCCGTCGCCGACGTGCCACAGGAAATCGCGTCGCGTTGCGGGTGATTGTTTGTATGCCGTCATCACGATGGGATCGAAGGGCCAGCGTCCGCCAATTTACAAACACGCCGAGTGGTCGCGCGGAGGCATCGTTGCGCGCTGTGGAGCGGCTATTTTTCCTGCGCGAGTTCCTTGAGCATTTTCACCGCCTCGTCGGCGATGCGCTCGCCGGTGCCGGGCTCGGCGTAGCTGTGCAAGCCGGTCCATGTCTGGTAGCCGCCCAGTTGGTGCCCGGCGCGGTCGGGGAGGTAGCCGATCCAGTCGTTCGCGAGTTCGGCGATCACGGTGTTTTTGAAAGGCGAGCGCGCTTTGATGTCGAGGCCGAGGCCGGTGAAATACTCCGCCGGCACGCCGACGATGGCCACGTCGCCGATGTGCACGACTTGCAGCCACGTCGTCCGCTCCTGGCCTTGCTGCGGCAAAAGTTCGCGCCGCTGGTTGGCGAAGATTTCGCCGATGCGCGCGGCGTTTTGCGGGGCGTAGGCGGCCGTGTAGCGCGCGACTTTTGCGTCCTCAGCGGCTTCGTCAAACGCGCGCACGCGGAAGGTGAACGGGCGCTTCAGCGCGGCGACGCTGGCGACGGGACGCGGTGCGGCTTGGGCGCGGGCGGATTGGACGGCTTGCTTCATGCGCTCAATGGCGACAGGCACCGGCACGCCGCGGATATTGTGCGTCGAACCACTCGCCCCTTCGACGAAGCTCACCACGCCGCCGAGTGCCGCCTCCAACTCCTGCGCGGCGAGGCCGTAAAAACTCGGCGAGCGCACCTCGCGGCCCGAGCGCGTGCCGATGGTATGCGTCGAGTGATTGAAAATGAGCGCGCGCGTTTTCCCATCGCCGCCGCGGAAATCGAGCACGGGCAATTGCGGGTCGAATGGCCCGGTCGGTTGCACTTTCGCGCCCGCCTCGGCGAGCGGATTCAGCCACGAGATTGCGCGGTCGCCGAGCAGCAGCCGGCTGTTTGCGCCGACGGTGCGTTCTTCGCCAAGTTGGAAATACAGCGCGGCGTCCGCGAGCTGCGCGTTCGCGTCCTGCACGGATTTCACAATGCCGCGCCGCACTTCGTCGGCGAATTTCTCCGACCAGCCGAACGCGTGCGCCGGCGCGGTGCCGGGCGCGTGGTGCGTGTGCGTCGCGTTCACGAGGACGTGCGACGGCGGGATGCCCGTGGTGCGCTCGATCTCCGCGAGCGCCGCATCCACGATCGCCCGCGTGACCCAAAGCACATCGCACGCGACGATGGCGACGCGCCCCGCGCCGGGCTTCTCGACGACGACGGCGACGGCGCGCAGCTCGCCTTCCTGCTCTTTGGTGAAGCGCGCTTCGAGCATCCCCGCGAGCGGCATCGTGTCGTCGGTGCGCAGGTTTTCCGCCGCTGCACCAACGCGAAGATCTGCGACACCCGTCTTCGTTTCCGCGCGCTCATCGCCCGCGCGGAGGAACGAGATGAGATCGGCCATACCCTGCGGCGTCAGGCCGGCTTCGAGGCCCGTGGGCATCAGCGACACCTTCGTGCCTTCGAGCGACGCGATATCTTTGCGCAGGACCGCGCGCGCCGTGCCGTCGAGTTGCTTGAAGGTGATGCTGTTCGCGGTTTCGACCGCCATGAGTCCGTATATTTCCGTGCCGTCGTTCAGCAGGCACAGGTAGGCGTAAAAGCCGGGCTGCACGTCCGCGTTTGGGTCGAGAATGTTGACGAGCAATTTCTCCGGCGGATGCCCGGCGACGGATTGGAGATTTGGCCCGATGTCCTGGCCGATGCCGCCGAGCTTGTGGCAGGCGACGCAACGCTGCGCAAAAATTTCCCGCCCGCGCTTCGCATCGCCCGCGAGTTTCAGCGCGGGTTGGAATGCCTCGATGACCTTTGCGCGGCTCGCGGGCGGGGAGATGGCGGTCTTCGGCTTCTCCGACGGCTTCACGTCGCGCAGCGCGGTGTCGGGCGCATTCAACGCGCGGGAGATTTTCGCCAGCGGTTCAGCAAGCGCGGCAAGCGGTTGTCCGCCCGCCTTCACCGCCGCATCGGTAAGCGCGCGGATATGCGGCACGGCGGAACTCATCACCGCGGCGAACGTGAACGGCTCGGCGAAGTTCGTCACCGCGAGCCGGCCCAGCGCCTCGCCCGCAGCGGCGTCCTTCCACTCACCGAGCGTGAACGCGAGTTGCAACCGCACCTTCGCATCGGGATCGCTGACGAGCCTCGCAGCGGCGGCGATCACGGCGGGCGTTCCGTGTTGCTCCGCGATGCGCAGTGCATTCTCGCGCACGCCTGGATGCGCGTCGGCGAGCGAGCGGGCGACCACTTCCGGCGAAAGCGCACCGAGGCCGTCGAGCGCGCACAGCGCGTGCAGCCGCGCGAGCGGGTTCGCATTTTCCACGGCCATCTTTTCCAAAAGAGGGGCCGCCGCTTTGTCCGCGCGCCAGACGAGCATCATGTGCGCTTTGTCGCGCTGCCATTCGTTTGGCGAATCGAGCGCGGCGACGAGCTGCGCGGTGCTCAACTTTTCGAGTGGCGTGATTTTTCGCGAAGCGACGCCCGACGGAAACACGCGGTAGATGCGCCCGCGATCTTCGCCAAGGCGATAGTGCGGGAGCAGTTCGGCTTTGCCTTCTGCGGGCAGCCATTCGGGGTGCTCGATCATGTAGCGATACATGTCCGCGATCCACAGCACGCCGTCTGGGCCGGTGCGCGTCATCACCGGGCGGCACCAGCGGTCTTCGCTGGAGAAAAATTCGCTCGTCTCCTCGCCCGGCGCGCGGTGCGCGGTGAAGCTCACGCCCGCGTCGTTGACGACGTTGTGCTGCACCAGATTGTGAAACGGCTCGCAGGTGAACGCGTGCAGTTCATCGCGCGGGAAAAGCAGATCGTCGCGGTAAATCATCCCGCTGCACGCGCTGGTGAAATGCCCGCCTTCGTTGAACGAGTGGAAGCGTTTTTCCGGCGCACTGACGGGCCACACTTTCGGATTCAGCGGCACCACGACCTGGCGCGTCGGATCGGGCGCGGCGATGTGCGGATTGCGGCGGAGATAGCGATCCGCGAGCACGTAGTGCCAGAGCGGTCGCGAATTCTGCGTGCCGAACCAATGGCCCCAATCGTCGCGATTTCGGCCGAACTGCGACGGCCCACTCTCCGGCTCCAGCTCCCCGGTGTCCGGACGAAAGCGAAAATCGCGCGAGCCGACGACGACCTCGCCCGCGCGCGTTTTGAATTTCGTGCCAACGCCGTAGTCGCCGTGATGCCCGCCCGCCGCGCAATGCACCCAATTGTCGAGACCCCAGCGCAGGCCGTTCGCGCGGAGTTGCTGGTTGCCTTGCAGCAGGCCGCTCACAAGCACCTCGGTCTTGTCGGCTTTGCCGTCGCCGTCGGTGTCGCGCAGAAAAAGAATGTCCGGCGCGGCGGTGACGATCACGCCGTCGCGCCAGGTGAGCAGGCCGGTGGGAAAGTTGAGGCCGTCGGCAAAGAGCGTAGATTTGTCGTAGCACCCGTCGCCATCCGTGTCTTCGAGCACGCGCACGCGTCCGCCGGGCTTGCCCTTGCCATCCATGCCGAGCGGGTAGTCGGCCATCTCGACGACCCACAGCCGACCCGCCGCGTCCCAATCCATTGCGACGGGGTCCATCGTGAGCGGTTCCGCGGCGACGAGTTCGACGCCGTAGCCATTGCGGACGTGGATTTTTTTCAGCGAGTCGAGCGGCGAGAGCGGCTGGGACGCCGGAGTCGGCGCGGCAGCGGCAGTGGCGATGGGCGGCGTAAGTGCGGAGGCTTTGTAATGCGCGGCAATTTCCGTCGCGGAGAGCGCGCGGTCATAGAGCGCAACTTCATCAAGCCGTCCTTCGAGGCCGAAGAGGTTGTCGTTGCGTCCGCCGAGAAAAACGGCGCGCTCGCCGGGCGGAACGGTGTGCGCAAAGTCGCCCGCGATCTCCGGCTCCGCGCGGCCATCGAGATGCACGCGCACCTTTTTCCCCTCGCGCACGAAAACGACGTGATGCCACGCGCGCAGCGCGAGCTTAGTGCGCCCGGCGAGCACTTCGTCACGCTCGTTTCCATTGAAGAGGATGAGCTTGCCGACAAGGTCGCCGCGAAACGTGCCGCCGATGCCGAGATGCTCGCCGCGCGCGGCCTTGTCGCCGTCCGGCCCGCGCGAAAAGACGTAGCCGACGACGGCGCGCGCGTCGTGCGGCAGGCCGTTCCAGAGCCACAGCTCGACGCTGTAGTTTTCGCCAAGCGGCAGGTCCGCGCGCACGCGACCACCGGCGAAATGCGCCGCGCGGTTGATCTGCGCGCCGGAAAAATTCGACGGCTTGAGCGCTGCGTCGGGCGACACGCCGGTGCCGCTGCCGACGCCCGGCAGATAAAGCGCGACGCCATTTTCAAACGTCGCGTCGTATTTCCCGGCCGCATCGCGCGCCGTTGGCATCGCGATCTCGTTGAGCCGCCAGTAGGCGAGTGGCTTTGCGTCGAGGACAGCGCGGCCGTAGGGACCGTGCTCGTCCGCAAGCGGGCGGCGCGGCTTGTCGGCGACCTCTTCGAGCAAGGCCAGCAACGTCTCAACGATGCGCGGCTCGGCCTGCGCCTCCAGCCCGGCGGTGCGCGCGGGCCAGGTCGTGTAGCCGCCAAGAACATGCTGCTCCGGCGTCGGGATGTAGCCCTCCGCACCGTTCGCGAGTTCGATGTTGAAGGTCGGCGTGAGGGGGCTTTGCGCCTTCAACTTCAAGCCGGTGATGGCATACACTTCATTCGGGATCGCGGTGATGCCGAGGTCGCCGATGCGCAGGGCTTGCAGCTTCAGCTCCGCCTTCGGACGCGCGTTGAGATGGATCGCTTCGCCCGCGTAAATCTCCGCCTGCGACTGCGGCAGATGGTTGCCGAGCTTCGCCGTCAGTTCCTTCGCCCACGCGAGACGCGCCTCGTCGGGCACGCGGAAATTCAGCGTCAGCTTGCGCTCCGCCATGCGCAGCAGCGCGGTGTCTTTCCACTCGATGCGGCGATACGCCTCGACCACGCGCGTGGCGATTTGCTGCGCGTAAGCATCGTAACCGATGTCGCGCGCCGGTGCGCCGTAGTCCATCCACATCTGATCGCCGCTCGTACCCTGCGACATGATCCCGACGAACGCCGCATCCGCGCCCAGCCCCTTCGCGAGATGCTGCGCGAAGCGTCCGTAATAATCCGACGAGACGAGCGGCGAGCCGTAGTAGTGCATCGAGTAATTCGCCAGCACCGCGAGCGGACGCCCGTCCGTCGTCTGCACCGCGACCAGCGAAAGCCCCGGATCGACCGGCCCCGACGGCCCGACTGCGTCGGCGCTTTGGTGGCCCGGGTGCATGTTCGCGCGCACATTTCTCACGCCGAACGGATCGGTGAGCATCCGGTCGGGACGCCGAATCCAGCGGCGGTTGAACGTGCGCTCCCAATTATCCACCACCGCCCAGCCGACACGCGCAGGCGCGAGCCGCTTCGCTGCGCCGATGATGGCGTCCGCGATCTTCGGCGCGAGCGCCGCCGCGTAATCCGGATCCACGCGACTTCCGAGACAGCCCATCGCCGAAGGCGCGGAGTGCGTGTGCGTGGCGGACACAAGCATCTTCTCCACCGGGATGCCGGTCGCCTGCGCCGCGATGTCCTTCGCGCGGTCGATCAGATCGCGCGGCACCATGCACGTATCCACGACGCACATCGCCACGCGTGTCGCGCCATCGTCGAGCACGAGCGCCTTCGCAAAAAGCGGATCGGTCACCTTGTCCGCCGTCCGCTCGGTGAACATCGCATTCACGATCACCGGAAATTTCACCGGCGAAATATCCACGACATGCGCACCCGCGCGAAAAGGCTGCGGCTCGGCAAAAGCGGCGAGCGCGAGGAAGAGCGGGAGTGCGCGGAGAAGTAGCACGGCGTGAGTTTTAATCCACATAGCTTTGAGTCTGCGACGGACGATGTGAGTCATGAAAATGCGTGCTTACTTGGTTCGGAAAAGTTCACTCGCCACGACTTCCTGCATGAGCGCGCCAGCCACCGTGCAGAACAATAGGGCGAGGGCGATTTTCATGCGAGTTCCAACCCGCGCATCGTGCCGGTGCTGCTGGAAAATTTCGCGATTTCGAGGCCGAGACGTTGCAGCATGGAGACGTAGAGATTGGACAGCGGGTAGTTGTTTGTTTTGTCGAAGGCGAGATGCTGGCCGTGTTTGAAGCCGCCGCCGGCGAGGAGCACGGGGAGGTTGTGGTTGTCGTGGTTATTGCCGTTGCCGAGGTTGCTGCCG
>JAYVWQ010000057.1:0-6671 GCA_043785945.1 Akkermansia sp. | reverse complement strand
ACGAAAAAAGCCCCCGTGCGCATGGCCTTCCTCTACATGGCGAATGGCGTGAACCCGCTCACCTGGGCGCCGAAGGGCGCGGGCGCAGGGTTTGAATTGTCCGAGGCGCTCCAGCCGCTGGCGGCGTTGCAGAAAGAAATCCTTGTGCTCCAGCAGCTCTGGAACGCCGGCACCAACACGGGCGACGGCCATTACGTGAAGACGGCGGCGTGGCTCACCGGCACCACCATCACCAAGACCACCGGCAGCAATTTGCGCAGCGGCGGCGTGTCCATCGATCAGATGGCGGCCGCGCGGCTGGGCAACCTCACCGCCCTGCCCTCGCTCGAACTCGGCATCGAACCCATCACGACCGGCGTGGACACGAACGTGGGTTACACCCGGCTCTACGGCTCGCACATTTCCTGGAGCACGCCCACCACGCCCGTGGCCAAGGAGATCAATCCCAAGCTCGCCTTCGACCGCCTCTTCCGCTCCACGCTCAAGGACGGCTCCGGCGTTTCCGCCGCCGATCAAAGCGTGCTCGACGCCGTGCGCGAGGATGCCAAACGGCTGCGCGGACAAATCGGCGCGCGCGATCGCGAGAAGCTCGACGAGTATTTTGATTCCGTGCGCGCGGTGGAGAAGCGCATCGAGTTCGACGCCAGACGGCGCGCGGGCGAATACAGTTCCGACCCGCTGGTGCGCCGCGAAATCGAGAAGCTGGGCGGGCGTATCACGGACTATTACCGCGACCCCGCGCGCCTGAGCGAGCGGGGCGTGGACCACACCGAGCAGGTGCGCCTCATGCTCGACATCATCGCGCTGGCCTTCTGGACCGACTCGACGCGCGTGAGCACCTTCATGTTTGCCAATGCGGTCAGCGGGAAAAACTTCTCCTTCCTCGAAGGCGTGAAGGGCAGCCACCACGAAATTTCCCACCACGAGAAGCGCCCGGAAAACCTGGAGCAGTACAAGCGCATCAACCAATGGCACGTCGGGCAGTACGCCTACCTGCTGGAGAAGCTGCGCTCCATCAAGGAGGGCGAAGGCACGCTGCTCGACCACTCGATGATCGTGCTCGGGGCCGGGATGCACGACGGCAACGCGCACGACCCGCACAATCTGCCCATCATCGTGGGCGGACGCGGCGGCGGCAGCCTCGCCCCCGGACGCAATCTGACCTACGAGAAGAACACGCCGCTCTGCAACCTCTGGCAGTCCATGCTCACGCGCATGGGCACGCCCGTGGAAAAAATGGCGGACAGCACGGGGGAACTGGCCGGGCTGAATGATCCGGGGTTTAAGGGTGTGGTGTAGGAAGCAGATGTCTCGCCCACGAAAAATAGTACTCGGCGCAACGGGTGCGTTACTGATCGTTTTTGCTGCCCTGATACTAGCCGGACCTTCTATGCAGCGATCTTTCTTTTACCCCAAGCCCCGCAACCTGCCGCCGGTCGTCGGCCAGACCACAGACCAATTGCTTGCCCGTTTGCAGACCGTATTGGAAACGAATGCCGCCGTTGTCGCACAGTCGCTACAACCCGGTTTATCGGATGCACAGATTTCTACGCTGGAGTCACAGGGCGGCTTTCTTTTGTCAGCGGATTTGCGCGCCCTTTACCGCTGGCACAATGGCATGTCCACCAACAGCACGGTTGGCTTGTTGCCGGGACAGCGGTTCGTCCCGCTCGATAAGTTTGTCCGTGAGCGCGCACTTATCCGCCAGCAGTTGGATTCCGCCTCCTCAGTCCAGCAAGCGGCATTCGCAGTCTTCGTCGGACACAGGAAAAGCTGGGTGCAGGTGTTGGATGACGGCGCTGGAGACGGATATTTTTACGACCCAGAACGTGCTGACTCCGCGGGCGCGTTCTTTCACCATTTTGCCGAGGTCAGATATTACGTTTGGTTTCCGTCTCTTCGCAATTTCCTGGCTGGTGTCATTGAGTGTTTCGAGACGCGGACCGTCAAAACGGCTGTGGATGGCAAAAGTCTCGACGCAGACTACGACCAATTAGAAAAGATTTGGGAGAGGCTTGGAAGAAGCAGCGAGAGTGGGAATTAGCCGCTTGAACCAGCGCCCTAACAAATTACCGCCACTGGCAGTCGGGCGGTTCGCTAAACACCAGAACAACGATGTGCGGTAACGCGGACGCCGCGAACACGAAAAAGGGCGGCGCGTTTTCTAGTCGTGCGTCAGGCAGCCAATCTTGGCGCAGAGCACGACAAAGCCGGCCAAGCCCGCGACGAGCAGGCCGATGTGGCCGTCAACAGCCATGAGCAAGCCCTTCACCAGAACCGCCGCCATCAAAAACCAGACAAAGAAAGCCATGAACAATTTCATCGGGCGTGAAGCTACGGCTTCGCCTCCCACGCAATCAAGCCCTCGTATGGCTGGAAGTGGCGGCGGCGTGGGCAGGCATCCTTGCCAGCCCCACCCCGGACGCCCTCGCATGATTGACTCATTGCGCCGCCTTCGCGACGCTGCGCGCGATGAAATTTCCATGGCTGCTTTCGTTGATTGCGCTGGCCTGCGTCGCGCCCCTGCACGCGCAAAAATCCCCTGGCACCGCTGAATTTCAGGACGCGGTGCGCCGCTACAGCGCGGACCACAACACCGTCTCCCGCGCCTACGATCTGCCGTGGTCCAGCAACCGCCTCGACCGCCTCGACACGATGTACCGCGGCTGGCAGGGGCGGCTCCTCCAGACCGATTTCGACGCGCTCAGTCAGCCCGGCCGCATCGACTACGTGCTCCTGCGCAACGAACTCACTTCCAGTCAGGGGCAGATCGCCTTGCAGCGCGCGCGGCTCGCAGAGATGGAGGAACTGCTCTCCTTTCGCGGCGCGATTCAGGAATTGGAAGCGGCCCGCTGGCGCATCGCTCCGGTGAATCCACAGGCCGCCGCCGCTCAGATCGTGCAGGTCGCCGAGCGCGTAAAGAAGCTCAAGGAACGCGTGGAGAAGGGAAAGAAATCCAAGGACGACAAGAAAACAGAGCACACCAACGACACCAGCACCGCCTCCGCCGCCAAGGAAAAAAAGGGCAAGCCGGAGGAAGCGCCGCTGAAAATTTCCGCCTCGCTTGCCCGCCGCACGGCCACCGCCGTGAACGAGGTGCGCAACAGCTTGAAGGCCTGGTATTCTTTCTACGACGGCTATCAGCCGGATTTTTCCTGGTGGCTGAAGAAGCCGTACGAAGAAGCCGGCACTGCGCTGGAAAATTACGCCAAGTATCTGCGTGAAGAAGTGGCCGAGCTGAAGGGCAAGGATGAAGACCCGCTGCTGGGCGACGCCATCGGGCGCGACGCTCTGCTCCGCGATCTCGCCGCCGAGATGCTGCCCTACACGCCGGAGGAACTCATCACCATCGGCGAGAAGGAATTCGCCTGGTGCGAGGCGGAGATGAAGAAGGCCGCGAAGGAAATGGGCGAAGACGACTGGCACCAGGCGCTGGCCCGCGTGAAGTCCGACTTCGTCCCGCCCGGCCAGCAGGATGAACTGGTCGCGCAACTGGCCCACGCTGCCATCGACTTCGTTAAAACCAACCGGCTCGTGACCGTGCCGCCGATGTGTGAGGAGGTCTGGCGGCTCTCCATGATTTCCCCCGAAGGCCAGAAGACCATGCCCTACGTGGCTTACGGCGGCATGGCCATGCTGGTGGCCTACGCCAAGGACGAGATGAAGCACGAGGACAAGCTGATGTCGATGCGGGGCAACAACCGCCACTTCACGCGCATCACCACCGCGCATGAACTCATTCCCGGCCATCACCTGCAAAACTTCGTGGCCGCGCGCAACCACGAGTATCGGGCCATCTTCTCCACGCCGTTCCTCGTCGAAGGGTGGGCGCTGTACTGGGAAACGCGGCTGTGGGATTTACATTATGGCCAGACGGCAGAGGACCGCATCGGGATGCTCTTCTGGCGGATGCACCGCTGCGCGCGCATCATCGTGAGCCTCAAATTTCACCTCGGCCAGATGCAGCCCCAGGAGATGGTGGACTTCCTCGTCGAACGGGTGGGCCACGAAAAATCCGGCGCGACCAGCGAGGTGCGGCGGTTCATCGCGGGCGATTATTCCCCGCTCTACCAGTGCGGCTACATGATCGGCGGACTGCAACTGCGCGCCCTGCACAAAGAAATTGTGGGTGCAGGCAAGATGACCGACCAGCAGTTCAACGACGCGGTGCTGACCTACAACTCCATGCCCATCGAACTCATTCGCGCCGGGCTGCTGAACCTGCCGCTCACGCGCGAGACGAAATCGACGTGGCGTTTTGCGAATTAGGGAAACGCTGGTGAAGCAGCCCGATGGTCGGCCGAAAAGAAGTTATTTCTATTGTGGAAATCAAGGACCTAGCCCATTCGCTCATGCGAGCGGGTCTTTCCTTATGGGCTTCAACTGCGCTTCCAGCCCCAGCACAAAACTTTCGTGGACCGGGGCGTGAGCTTGGCGCACTCGCCGATGCGCTGACCTTCCACCCAGAAAATCTCTCCGCCCTCCGTGGTCGCGACAATTAGTTGATGTCGCTGGGCGCGCGGGATTTTCTGATTCACGAACCAGTCTTGGAGTTTCACGGCGTGCTTCAGGCCGATGGGCTGGAAACGATCCCCGGCCCGCCAGTGACGCAGGGTGATTTGATCTCCGACCGCAGCGGCGTCGAAGTGCTCGGTGAACGCAGACTTCTTGAGGAGCTTGCTGCGCCCCGTAAAACTCCAGTGCAACTTCATGCCGTCAAAAACTGCGCTCCCTATTTTATTACCCAGACTCACCTTGGATTCAGCAACGCCAAAAGAAACCGCCTCGCCCGATTTCATTTCCAACCGGCCACTGGGAAGCCGGCGGCAGAGAAGCTGGGCGCTCACACTCGTCCACACGCCGGGCTGGAGGCGGAGTTGTTCCGTCAGATCAAAGTCAGCGGCGACGCCAGCCTGGAGCAGTTCTAGTTGCAGCACTCGGCGTTGCAAGGCCGCGGGCAGCGCGGCAAACGGTTGGGGCTTGGAGCGCGACGCATTCCGCCACCGTTCTGCTTCGGCGGTCATGAATTCAGCCTCGTCACGCAAAAGTTCCATCGTCCGCAGCGTCACGGCGTCGAGTCCCGGCTGATAGCGGCGACGCAGGAGCGGGAGCAATTGGTGGCGAAGCCGATTGCGCAGCATGGCGGGCGACCGATTGGTGGCGTCCTCGCGAAAAGAAATTTTTTGCGCCTGCGCAAACTCCAGCAGGGCCAACTTCGATTCAGCGAGCAGCGGACGAATGAGCGTGATCGTTTTGTCAGCGGGAGAAACCGAGCGCCATTGCATCCCGCCCAATCCCCCGCTGCCCGCGCCGCGCAACAGCCGCAGGAAAAAAAGTTCCGTCTGGTCGTCCGCGTGGTGGGCTAAGGCAATTTGCTTTGCGCCCACGGTCCGCGCGGTGCGGGCGAGGAATTGATGGCGCAGTTTTCGCGCCGCCATTTCTACGGAAAGTTTTTGGACGGTGGCAAACTGCTGCACATTCGCCGTGGCGGACTCGAAGGGCAGGCCCAGCTTCCGCGCCGCGCGCT
The DNA here is from genome assembly GCA_043785945.1 of Akkermansia sp. GTDB lineage: Bacteria > Verrucomicrobiota > Verrucomicrobiia > Limisphaerales > SIBH01 > JANNGC01. Next base: position 1,144 of record JAYVWQ010000057.1, on the reverse strand, counting down.
GCACGAAGCGCAGGTCGGCCGCCGCCGCCCGCCCGCGCAGTTGGTGGTTGAAGTGAGCCACGGTGAGGCTCCACCGATGTAGAGGAGCCAGTTCATGCAGCACATGGAGCAAGACGATCGAATCCACGCCGCCCGACACCGCCACGAGCACCTTCGCGTCGTCCTTCAGCAGATGATGGCACGCGATGTTTTCCTCCACGCGGCGGGTGAATTGTTGCACGGCGGAATTTGTATTTCGGCAGAGCCAGCGGTGCGAGCCTCATTGTAGCGAGACAACAAACGGGTAGGTGAGGCGCGTCGCTCCGCGCGCGCCGAGGTGAGGTATGGAAAAAGCCGTGAAGACACGAGCCATTCGTGCCGGCTCAAACTTTGACCGGCCCGACACCCCTCTCCGATCCTGCGGCGCGCGCGGAGCGACGCGCCTCACCATCAACAAGTTGAACCACGCGCTTTCCCGGTGCCATCGCTTCCTGCCACTCGGCAACTTTCTCTTGCCTCGCCCGCGCTGAGCGCAAAACATCGGCGCAATGTTTTCCGATCAGATTCGCTCCGTTCACTTCGTCGGCATCTGCGGCACTGCCATGGCTTCTGCCGCCGCCGCCATGAAGGAGAAGGGGTTCACCGTCACCGGCTCGGACACCAACGTGTATCCGCCCATGTCCACCTTTCTGGCCGAGCGGAAGATTGAAGTGATGCCGGCGTACGCGCAGCAAAACCTCGCGCACAGGCCCGACCTCGTCGTGATCGGCAATGCCATTTCGCGGGGCAATCCCGAGGTGGAAGCCGTGCTCGAGCACAAGCTGCGTTACTGCTCGCTGCCGGAGCTGCTCAAGGAATTTTTCATGCGCGGCAAGCGCGTCGTCGTGGTCAGCGGCACGCACGGCAAGACGAGCACGACCGCGCTGCTCACCTGGGTCTTCGAGCACAACAAGCTGAACCCGTCGTTCCTCATCGGCGGCATTCCGAACAACCTCGGCCAGGGCGCGCGCTTCACGGACAGCGAGTGGTTCATCATCGAGGGCGACGAATACGACACGGCCTTCTTCGACAAGCGCAGCAAGTTCATCCACTACCTGCCCGAGGTCGCCATCCTCAACAATCTCGAATTCGATCACGCCGACATTTTTGAAGACCTCGCGGCGAT
>JAYVWQ010000056.1:0-8498 GCA_043785945.1 Akkermansia sp. | reverse complement strand
CAGGTCGATGCCGCGCTCATCCCGGACATCGCCACCCGCAAATTGCCCGACAGCAAGGTGGCTGGACGCGCCAACGTGCTCATCTTTCCCGACCTGAATTCCGGCAACATCGCGAGCAAGCTCGTGCAGCACGTCGGACGCGCCCACGCCTACGGACAGATTCTCCTTGGCCTCGACCGTCCGGCGGCGGACGTGTCGCGCGGTTCCACCACGCACGACATTCTCGGCGTGGCCGCCATCGTGGGCGTGCAGTCCATTTCCTACGACCAGCTTTATCCTGACTCTGGCCGGCGCATGCCCGGCGACCAATGAACCTGATCACGCCCCGCGTCTTCATCGCCGCCACGCGCCAGAACGACGGCAAGACCACCACGTCGCTGGGCCTGCTGGCCGCGATCCAGCAATACTACCCGCGCGTCGGCTACATCAAGCCCGTGGGCCAGCGCTTCGTCGAAATTGCCGAGCAAAAAATCGACGAAGACACCGTGCTCATGGACAGCGTCTATCGGCTCAACTGTCCGCTCGTCGATATGAGTCCCATCGCGGTGGAGCCGGACTTCACGCGCAAATATCTCGAGGACGCGAACTATGAGGCGCTGGTGCGCAAGATTCAAAAAGCCTTCGACCGCGTGGCCTGGGAAAAAGATTTCGTGCTCTGCGAAGGCTCGGGCCACGCCGGCGTCGGCTCGGTCTTCGACTTGTCGAACGCGCAAGTTGCGAAAGTCCTCGGGGCCAAGGTCGTGATGGTCACGCGCGGCGGGATCGGCAAACCGATTGATGAGATCGCACTCAACCAGGCGCTCTTCGAGAAGGCGGGCGTGGAGATTATCGGCGTGATCGTCAACAAGGTGCTGCCGGACAAGGTGGATTACGTGGCGGAGTTTTTGCGCAAGGGGCTGGCGCGGCGCGGGCTGGATTTGCTCGGTGTGATTCCCCATCAGGACATTCTCTCGCGGCCCACCCTGCAATCCATTCAGGACGAACTGGGCGCGAAGGCGCTGAACCGCTCGACCCAATTGACCAATCCCGTCGAGGACATCGTCATCGGCGCGATGAGCGTGCAGAATACCACGCAGTTCTTCAAACGCGGCGTGCTCATGATTCTGCCCGGCGACCGTGAGGACATCTTGCTGGCCGCCGCCGCCGAGATGTGCAGCCCGGATTACACCGGTCTGGCCGGCATTGTTCTGACCGGCAGCCTCAAGCCCGGCGAACATGTGCTGCGGCTCATCCGCGAGATGCCCTTCCCCGTGCTGCTCGCCAAACAGGACAGCTACGAGGCCGCTTCGATGGTCCACGACATGACCGTGAAGACGCGCCCCGACGACACGGCCAAAATCACCCTCATCCGCGACCTCATCGCCGAGCATGTGGATGTGAAAAAGATTTTGGGCGCGTTGTGAAGGACGGCATTGCGCCGCGCTGACTTCCTTGTTGGTCCCGACTGAATCAATCTTTTTATGAGCCTCAACCTGAATCCATCGCTGAAGAATCTCCCGGTCTATCAGCCGGGCCGACCCATTGAGGAAGTGGCGCGCGAACTCGGCCTGCCCGCTGCCGACATCATCAAGCTCGCCTCGAACGAAAATCCCTTCGGCCCCTCGCCCCTCGCGCTGGCCGCGATGGAGAAGGCGCTGCGCCAGACGCACCTTTATCCCGACGGCAACGGCTTTTATTTGAAACGCAAGCTGGCCGAGAAACTCGACGTCACGCCGCAGAACCTCGTCCTCGGCAACGGTTCGAACGACATCATCGAGTTCGTCGCGCACGCGCTGCTGGATGCGGAGTCGGAGGTCGTGGTGTCGCAGTATTGCTTCGCGGTCTATCCCATCGTCACGGCGCTCTTCGGCGCGAAGCTGGTGACGGTGCCGGCGAAAAACTTTGGACACGATCTCGCCGCCATGCTCGCCGCCGTCACGCCGCGCACGCGCCTCATGTTCGTGGCCAACCCGAACAATCCCACCGGCACGCTGGTCGCGACGGCGGAATTGCTGCGGCTCGTGCGCGAAGTGCCGCGCCATGTCTTGCTGGTGATGGACGAGGCTTACATCGAGTTCCTAGAAGACGCACCCGACTTGCTGCCCATGATTCGCAGCGGAGAATTTCCGAATCTAATTCTGATGCGGACCTTCTCTAAAATTTACGGGCTGGCCGGGCTGCGCGTGGGCTACGGCGTCGCCCATCCAGAACTCGTGGCCGGCTTGGAAAAGATTCGCCAGCCCTTCAACACGAACCTGCTCGCCCAGGCGGCGGCGCTGGCGGCACTGGATGATGAGGAGCACATCGCCCGTACGCGCGCGAACAATGCGGCGGGTCTGAAATTCTACGAGGCCGCGTTCCGGCGGCTGGCATTAGATTTCGTGCCGTCCTTCGCCAACTTCATCCTCGTCAAAGTCGGTGACGGTGCGCGCGTTTGGGCGGAGATGCAAAAGCTCGGCGTCATCACGAGGCCGATGGCCGGGTATCAGTTGCCGGAATGGATTCGCATCTCCATCGGCACCGAGGCGGAGAATATGCGGTGTGTGGCGGCTTTGGAAAAAGCACTGCGCGGCTGAAGCGGAAGGTCTCTCGCGAAGGAGGCGAAGGCGGAAGGAGAAAATCTCATTCCATTTTTGACCGAAAGCCAGCGTCCCCCTGTCTTCTTCGCTCCCTTCGTCGCCTTCGCGAGAAACAATTCCCTGTCTTGTTTCACGCTGCGCGCCGCCCTCGGCAAAGGAAGTGATTTTGGGAAGGCTGTAAGCCGATTTTTGTCTGCGCCCTTGCGGACGGAGAGAATCATTTGTCTGAGCAGCCCATACCCGGAACCGGTCCGTCCCGCTTGCGCGAGCCGTCCTGCGGCGGGCCGCCGCGCGGTTCCCTATTTGGCCTTGCACCCGATGGGGTTTTCCGTGCCGCGTCGCTTGCGCTTCGCGCGGTGCGCTCTTACCGCACCTTTTCACCCTTACCGACGCCTTGCGGCGCAGGCGGTATGTTCTCTGTGGCACTGTCCGTCGGAAAGCGTCTCCACTGTTCCTCCCGCGTGTATCTCCGGCGGAACCGGAGTTACGCGGCATCGCGCCCTGCTGGTGTTCGGACTTTCCTCCCTCCGCTTGCGCGGAGAGCGATCCTCCGCCTTCCCAAAATCGAGGCGACGATAGGGGCGGGACGAAGAGACCGCAAGCGTCGCGCAAGTTGCGAGTGGAAATACGAGGAAGCGAAAGGTCGGGCGTGTTGCTCCGCGCGCGCCGGGGTGCGGTTTCGCAGACCAAAATGATCAGGCTCTCCCGTGCCATCGGTCTTCAGTGGGATTTTTCACCCTGCATCTCCGATGCCCGGCGCGCGCGGAACGACGCGCCCCACCACCATTCCGCCCGCCATTGAACTTGTCAGCCTCGCCGCGCTGTGGGAGAAAAACCGCGTTACCAAACAACTACCCATTATTCCCATGAACAAAATCAAACTCTCCCTCTCCTCCCTCGTGCTCGGCGCGGCACTGCTCGCGGCACAACCGCTCTTCGGCGCCGAGGCCAAGACGTATCAAGTCACCGGACCCATCCTCGAAATCACGCCCACCATGATCGTCGTGCAGAAGGGCGAGGACAAATGGCAGATTGCACGGGGCAGCGCCAAGATCACCGGCGAACTTAAGGTCGGGGCCAAGGTCACCATCGAATACCAGATGGTCGCCAAGACCGTGGAAGTGAAGAAGTAGTTCCGGGTTCGCCGAAGGCCCTGTCGGGTGGCAGGCGTTTTTTCTCCGCACCGTGATGCTTCGTTTTTTTCTGCTGCTGCTGTTCGCGCTCCTGGGTTCGCACGCGGGCGCGGCGGTGCTGGTGGAAGGACCGTTCGTCTCGACGACGCAAGGCGAGGTCGAGGTGCGCTGGCGCACCGATGTCGTGACCGGCTCACGCGTGCAATACGGGCGCGCTCCGACGGCGATGAGTCAGCGCGGCGAGGGTGAGGTCGGCACCAATCATCTAGTGGTGCTGCGCGGCTTGGTGCCAGGTGCGAAATACTTCTACGCCGTGGGCACGGCGCGCGTCCCACTGGCGACGAATGTTCTCACGGCTCCGGGCGGCGCGCTAAACGTGCCGGTCACCGTGACCAATCGCGCCGCCGCACTGCGCCAACCCGTTGCGGAAAAGCCCCGCCCGGCTCCGCCCACGCGCCAGACCTGGGGCAGCAGGGCTACGCTGCCCGATCACTTCGCGCGCCACGGGCGGGATTTCAATGCGAAGGATGCGGATGATTACGCGCGGCAGGCGTGGGAATTTCTGCAACGCGCCAAAGCTGAAGGACTGCCCATGAAGCAGGATGACGACGGCGTGTTGCGCGTGTTCGATCCCAAGACGCGCGCCTTCGCCGCCTACAATCGCGACGGCAAGACCAAGACGTTCTTCAAGCCGGACAGCCGCGATTACTTTGATCGCCAGCCGGGAACATTGCTCCCGACCAAACCCCATCCCTGACATGCCGCACTCCTGTCCCGTCTGCCACTACCCGGAACTCCACGAGCCGCCGCGCTCGCCCAATGGACCCAAGGGCGGCGGGTCGTTCGAGATTTGCCCGAGCTGCGGCTTTCAATTTGGGGTCGATGACGATGACCGGGGATTCACCCACGCGCAGTGGCGTCAGCAATGGATCGACGGCGGCATGAAGTGGTCGAGCCGGGGAATCGTCCAGCCGTCCGCTTGGAATCCCGCCGCGCAACTCAAAGCTCGCCGTCCGCGCCGTGCCTGACATGCTTTCGTCCGCCATGGTCCGAACAACTCGAACCCTGACGATTTAATTATGAGCGCCGCCGAACCCATCCTTGTCGCGAAAGCTGCGTCGGAAATTTTCCTGCTTCCCGAGATGGCCAACCGCCACGGCCTGATCGCGGGCGCGACCGGCACGGGCAAAACCGTCACGCTGCAGGTGCTGGCGGAAAGTTTCAGCCGGCTCGGCGTGCCCGTCTTCATGGCCGATGTGAAGGGCGACCTCGCGGGGATCAGCCAGTCCGGATCGGCCACGGCCAAGGTGCAGGAGCGAATCGAACTGTTGCAGCTCGAAGGCTTCACCTTCGGCGCATGCCCGGTCACGTTTTGGGATGTGTTTGGCGAAAGCGGCCATCCGGTGCGCGCCACCATTTCGGAGATGGGGCCGCTGCTCTTGTCGCGTCTGCTCATGCTCAACGAGACGCAGGCGGGCGTCTTGAATCTCGTCTTCCGCGTGGCCGACGTGCAGGGCCTGTTGCTCCTCGATCTGAAGGACTTGCGCGCCATGCTCCAGTTCGTGGGCGAGAACGCCGCGCAGTTCACCAACGAATACGGCAACGTCTCCAGCGCCAGCATCGGCGCGATCCAGCGCAACCTTCTCGCCCTCGAACAGCAGGGCGGGGATAAATTTTTCGCCGAACCGGCGCTCAACTTCGATGACTTCATGCAGACCGATGCGCAGGGCCGGGGCGTGATCAACATCCTGAGCGCGGACCAGCTCATGCAGGCCCCGAAGATTTACGCCACCTTCCTGCTCTGGCTGCTTTCGGAATTGTTTGAGCGTCTGCCCGAGGTCGGCGACTTGCCCAAGCCCAAGCTCGTCTTTTTCTTCGATGAGGCGCATCTGCTTTTCGGCGACATCCCGGCTCCGCTGCTGGAAAAGATCGAGCAGGTCGTGCGGCTGATCCGCTCGAAGGGCGTGGGCGTTTATTTCATCAGCCAGAATCCGCGTGACATTCCCGACAACATTCTGGGTCAGCTCGGCAACCGCGTGCAGCACGCCTTGCGCGCCTTCACGCCGCGCGATCAGCAGGCTGTGAAATCCGCCGCCGACACCTTCCGCCCGAATCCGAAATTAAACACCGCCGCCGTGCTGACGGAACTGGCGGTGGGCGAGGCGCTCGTCTCCTTCCTCGACGAGAAGGGCCAGCCCGGCATCGTGGAACGCGCCTTCATCTGTCCGCCGCGCAGCCAGATTGGCCCGATCAAACCGGAACTGCGCCGCCAGTTGATTGAGAACTCTCTCGTCTTCGGCACTTACGAGAAAGTCGTGGAGCGCGAATCAGCTTACGAGCGGCTCAAGGGCGTTCACGCGCCGCCGCCGCCCGCGCCGGGCCAGCCGCCCGCTGCACCGCAGGCCGAATCGGGCGGGGGATTTTTCAGCCGACTCTTCGGCAGCGGCAGTTCCACCCCCGCTCCCGTGAGCCCCGGGCGCGGGCGTGGTCGCGAGCCGGAGAGTTTGGCGCAGACGATGGCCAAGAGCGCGGTGCGGACCATCGGCAGCACGGTGACCCGTGAGATCATTCGTGGGGTGATGGGATCAATCTTGGGTGGTGGCGGCAGACGGCGCTGAACCGGCGCGCGGCTCTGGAGAGCCGCGCGCCGTGGACCTCAAGGCTGCTGCGGCGTGGCGATGCGGTAGTAGCGGCTGGGGTTGAAAGACGCGTCGTTGATCGTCTCCACCCGGTTGGTCGCGCGCGCCGGAACATCCCCGAGGTTGATCCACGGCCCGCTCCCCAGCGCGTCGGTGAACTGGATGGTGTAAGTGCGATTGGAAATGGCCCCGAAGGAAACGGCCGCCCCGCCCCCCAGGACGGTCGCATCGACTTTCAAGTAACTCAGGCTGTTCGTCGGATTGGTGCCGGCGATGTATTCCGCCCGGTTGCTCATGCCATCACCGTCGAAGTCCTCCAACGCATCCGCCCCACTGTTGGTGCTGAGGCCGTGGCGCGTTTCCCACTCGTCGGGGAGGCCGTCGCCATCGCTGTCCGGCAGGATGTAAAGGAACGCACTGGTGCTGAAATTGCCGTTGAGCTTGGCGGCGTTGGTCACGTTCACGGCATAATTGGTCAGGCCGGGCTGGACGTTGGTGACTGTGTAATAGGCGGTGTGCTGGTTCAGGATAAAAAAGGCGCCGGGAATCGAGGCGCCCTGCCGCCGCCAGCGATAGCCAATGGGCAGGGTGGCGGTGTTGGTCACGGAGACACTGAGCGTCACGCTGGCGCCGGCCACGACATTCTGGCTGAGCGGGTTTTGCGTGATGATCGGATCAACCAGGAAGATTAGGCTGGCGGCGGCGCTGGGCACGGTGCCGACGCTGTCGCTGGCCAGGGCGGTGTAACTCCCGGCGTGCGCGGGCTGGACGTTGCTGACCGTGAGCGTGGTGTTGCTGCTGGTGGAGGTAATGGTGCCGGGCGCGTTCGTGCCATTGAGCCGCCATTGGTAGGTCACGGGCGGGTTGCCCGAGGCGGCGGCGGTGAAGACGGCATTGCTGCCGGGCCGGACGAAGAAGTTCGTCGGGGACAGAGTGAAGACGGGACCAAGCAGCACGTTGAGCGCAGCGTTGGAACTTTCGACCGAGCCGACGCCGTTGAAGACGGTCACGCGGTAGAGGCCGGAGTTTTCGGGCCGCACATAGCCGAGGGTGAAGGAGGCATTGGTCGCGCCGAAAATGTTCGTGCCGTTGAAGCGCCATTGGTAACGGAGCGGAGCCGTGCCGTTCGCCGTGACCGTGAAGGTGGCCGGAGCGGAGCCGAGTCCGCTCTGGCCGACTGGCTGGGCCGTGAGGCTGGGCGCGGTGCCGAAGACGAAGGCGTGCCCGGCCGAGGGTGAGCCGGCGAACCAGTTGGTCGGATCGTTGCCATACTGCGCGCTGGCGAGGCGCTGCAAAGAAGCGCCGGAGCCATCCGCCCCGCGCGGCCACGGCGCGGAATCGGCGTAGTCCACTTCATCCACGACGATGTAGGGCGTCACTCCGGCGAGCGGCGCATCCGGCTGGGAGAGCCGCACGTCGCCGGATGAATTATCGAGCTTGCCCTGATACGGGCCGAAGACCGGCACGGTCGGTGACACGCTGAACTTGTTTCGGAAAGCAGCGAGGAGCGCGGCGTCGGACGGGTCAAAGTTGACGAGCAGCAGAAAGCCGTTCGCGGCGAGCGTCACGCCGGGCGGGAAATCAAAATCCACATTGCCGCGCAGGTGCCAGGTGTTGGTTGGGAAGGTCGCGTGGAAGAGCGGCACTCCGGCGGGCGTGAGATTTTGCAGCTCGATGAATTCATCGTCCGAATTGTCCGAGCCGTCCGCGAATTCAGGCGGGTGATAGTGAATTTCTGAAATCACGACTGGGCCGACCTTGGGGCCGGCATTGGCTCCGGGCAGGGTAGGGGAGGTTTGCGCGACAAAATGTTCCGCGCCCACGCTGGTGAGATAACGCCCGAACGAAACACCCGTCTCCGCCGCGCCGAAGCCGAAGCCGTGATAGTAGCCGGTGAGTTCCCCGGCGGCGTTGGCCGAGAAGAGATACACCTCGTCGCCCTTGGAACTGAAGGAGAAGGCCGTGGGCGTGGGCGGATTGGTGGGGTTGAACTGGCTCTCGTTGAACACGGCGAACCCGCCGCCGGAGATGAACGTGAGATCGGGGATGCGGAATTTCCGGGGCGTGCCGAAGTCGTCAGTGAGGTACCAGCCGCCCACATCCACGCTGCCGCCGGTGGGGTTGAACAGCTCCACCCGATCCACGGCGGGCGGCACGGTGTGGGTGAT
>JAYVWQ010000055.1:0-2824 GCA_043785945.1 Akkermansia sp. | reverse complement strand
GTGGTCACGCATGTGCGCGTGTTCAACGGCGAGCTGCGCGCGGGCCAGCATGTGAAGTTGCTGCACAGCGGCAAAAACGTGGACATCAAGGAGGTCGGGAGTTTCAACCCGAAGCCCTACGTGCGCGACAAACTGGAAGTCGGCGAGACCGGCTACTTCACCGCGAACATCAAGTCCCCGCTGGAAGTGAAGATGGGCGATACCATCACCGATGCGCGCATCCCGTCGGCGGTGCTGCCGGGCTTCAAGGAGATTCACCCGATGGTCTTCAGCGGCATCTATCCGATCAACACGGCGGATTACGAGGCGCTCAAGGGGAACATGGGCAAGCTGCAGTTGAACGACTCGGCTTTTGCGTATCAGAGCGAAAGCTCGGTGGCGCTGGGCTTCGGCTTTCGCTGCGGCTTCCTCGGGCTACTACATTTGGAAATTGTGCAGGAGCGCCTGCGCCGCGAGTACGGCATGGACATCATCGCCACGTATCCCAGCGTGGTCTATCGCGTGACGTTGACGGACGGGACGGTGAAGGAGATCGACAATCCGGCCTTCATGCCGGCGGCGAATTTCATCCTGAAGATCGAGGAGCCGATGGTGAAGGCCTTCGTCATCGCGCCGAACGAAAGCATCGGCGACATCATGGCCCTCATCTCCGAGAAGCGCGGCAAAATTGATCACACCGAGACGCTCGACTCTAAGCGCGTGATGATGACCAGTTTGTTGCCGCTCAACGAAATCCTGATCGACTTCCATGATCGCATCAAAAGCATGACGCGCGGGTTTGGTTCTATGGACTACGAGTTCGCCGAACATCAGGAGTCGGACATGGTGAAGCTGGAAATGCTGGTGAACGCCGAGCCGGTGGACGCCTTCTCGTGCATCGTGCATCGGGAAAAAGCCGAGGGCCGGGGCCGCGCGCTGGCCGCAAAGCTCAAGGAAGTAATTCCCACGCAGCAGTATCAAGTGGCCATCCAGGCGGCCATCGGCGGGAAAGTCGTGGCGCGCGAGACGGTGAGCGCCTTGCGCAAGGACGTGACCGCGAAGTGCTACGGCGGCGACATCAGCCGTAAACGCAAACTTTTGGAGAAGCAGAAGGAAGGCAAGAAGCGCATGAAAGCTTTCGGCACGGTGAACATCCCGCAGGAGGCGTTCATCGAGGTGTTGAAGGCATAGTTTTGCGCCGCAGCGTCTCGAAGGTAAGTGAAAAGAGGAATGAACGGATAGGCGCAGAGAGCGCCATGTGTCAGGGTTTTGCTTTGCGGTCAAAAAAGACCATGAGGCCGGTGGTGATGCAGGCGCTGGCAAGAGTCACCATCCAAGCCACATCCCAATGGTAACGCGAGTTGATGAACTGCGAGATGGGGCCTGTATAGAAATACTGTGTCGCGCGGGGCAGCAGCGCCGCGGCTCCGATAAACACTCCGGCGTTGATCAAAAGGAAGGCGAGGACTTTGCGGCTGATCATTAATCGTCCGACGCCGACCAGGAATCCGGCGATGTAACCCAACGCTTCCGTCGCGGTTCTTTCCAGCTTGTCGTCGCCGGCGGAGTGGGCGGCGAATGGGGCCATCGGGTTTGAGTGACTGGGTGGTTGGCTTCCGGTGTTCACGGTCGTGATTGAATCACCCGCCCCCGCGCCTGCCAACGGGAAACGCGGCACGTGTCGTGAGGATTTCAAAGGCGAACAAAAGCGTGCGAGCCAAGGCGGACAGGTTCATGAGGCGCGGATTTGCAGGAGCAGGGCGGGCCGTTCTCCGGTTTTAGGTTCGTGGGCGAGGATGCTGATGGTGCCGTTGGGTTGGAGACAGTGGATCACGCGGGTGCCGGCACTCACGCCCACGCGCAGGCGTTCGTGGCCGACCTTGAGCAGGGTGCGTCGGCTCCAGATGTAAGGCCACCAAGGGCAGCGCGGCACGACGCGCAACACGCTGCGCTTTTCGCGCTGGGCGGCGCGCGCGGCGGCGTTGGGCGTGCGCTGGAGTTCGCGATGGATTTCGTGGGCGTTGCGATGGCGGTGCAGGTCGGGCAGGAGCGCGTTGGCGGTTTCGGGGGTGGTGATGGTTTCAGCGGCGAAGAGCGCGGGCAGACGGCCCTGCCAGTATTGGTGCTGGCGTTCGATCTTGCCCTTGGCCTGGGGCGTGCGCGCGTAGCGCAGCGAGACGCCGTAGAAGTGAAGGGCGGCCCCGAGCTGGGTCAGCGCGTCCGGGCGCTGGGGAAAGAACAGGCTGTGGCAATCGACATAAAGTTCGAGGGGTAGACCGTGCTCGGTGAAGGCGGTGGGCAGGAAGTCGAAGTAAGCGAGCAAATCCTCGGTGTGATAAATGGTGGCCCCGGTGCAGACGCGTGAGCAGTCATCCAGGAGGTCCAGGAGCGGATAATTTCTTTTATCGCCGGGGAACCAGCGATGGGGCGTGGCGTCGAGCTGCCAGAGCGCGCCGATTTTCAGGCACTGCCAGCGGCGCACCGAAGCGGGCGGACGTGGGGCCGGGAGCGGGTGAGCCAGATCTTGGGCGATGGCCCAGCGGCGCACGGTGGCGGGATCGATCTGGACGCCCAGCCGGCGGTGGACTTCGGAGGCGGCGCAGCGATAAGGCGCGGGCGGTTTGGTTGAGAGCAGTTTGCGCAGGAGCGGGGCGGTGCCGCGGGGCCAGTCGGGAGCGTGATCGCCACCGGAGGTTCCGGGCGTCCAGCGATCCTCGTGGTGGCGTGCCGCAGCCCGGAGATAGTCGCTGTAAAGTTCGTAGAAGCGGGTGCGACCCAGGCCGAGTTTGTCTGCGGCGACGGTGGCCGAGACTTCGTCGCGGCGGAAGGCGGCGAGGAGTTCGCG
>JAYVWQ010000054.1:0-7013 GCA_043785945.1 Akkermansia sp. | reverse complement strand
GCGTCTCCAAAAGCTGGGCGTGCCGCTGCGCGAGGAGACGGTCTTCGAAGTGGCGCAGTGCGCTGCCCCGGGCCGTCCCCATGTGGCGCGTGCGCTGGTCAAAGTCGGGTTGTGCCGCACGCTGGACGAAGCCTTCGAGCGCTTCCTGAAAAAGGGCCGGCCCGCCTGGGTGCCCAAATGCAAGATGTCCGCGACCGAAGCCATCGATCTGATTCACGAGGCGGGTGGTCTGGCCGTAATGGCGCACCCCGGCCTGAACCACTGCGATGATTTGATTCCCGCGCTGGCCGACTGCGGGATGGACGGACTGGAATGTTTTCACACCAAGCACGCGCGCGCCCAAGCCGAGCACTACACGCGCATGGCCGAGCAAAGCGGTCTGCTCGTCACCGGCGGCTCCGACTGCCACGGCATGAGCAAGGGACGCCCGCTCATCGGCGGCATCAAGCTGCCCTACTGGCGCGTGGAGGAAATGAAGAAAGCCCTGGTGAAACGCCGGGCCGTCTTCGCCCCGGCGCTGAACAATCCGCCGTCGGCCATCTGACATCCGCTCATTCTCATGCTGGGCTTCTTCAAGAAAATCAAAGACGGGCTGTCCAAGACGCACGACAAGCTCACGTCGGAAATCAAACGCATCATCACGCGTTCGCCGCGCCTCACTGCCGAGTCGCTGGAGGAACTGGAAGCCGCGCTGCTGGGCGCGGACCTCGGGGTGGCGATGACGCAGCAGATTCTCGCCGCCGCGAAGAAGGCCTTCGAGACGCAGGGCAAGGCGGGACTGGACTTTTTGGAAATCGCCGCGCGTGAAGTGGAGCAGAGCCTTTCTGCCAACGATGCGGAAATGAAGAAGCGGCCGTCCGGCGTGACCGTCGTCTCCATGGTCGGCGTGAACGGGACAGGCAAGACCACGACCAGCGCCAAGCTCGCGCATCTCATTCAGCAGCGCGGCCAGACGGCGGTGCTCGCCGCCTGCGACACGTTTCGCGCTGCCGCCATTGAACAAATCAAGCTCTGGGGCGAGCGCCTCAAGGTGCCCGTGATCGCCGGAGCCTACGGCGCGGACCCCGCCTCCGTGGCGCATGACGCCGTGGTGGCCGCACAGTCGCGCAACGCCGATTACCTCATCATTGACACGGCCGGGCGGCTGCACACCAAGCACAACCTGATGCAGGAATTGCAAAAGGTGCATCGGGTCATGGACAAGAAATTTCCCGGTGCCCCGCACGAGACGCTGCTTGTGCTCGACGCGACCACCGGCATGAACGCGCTGAACCAAGCGCGGGAGTTTCACAAGTCGGTGACGCTGACCGGACTGGTTGTGACCAAGCTTGATGGCACGAGCAAGGGCGGGATGGTCGTGGCCATTCAGAAGGAGCTGGGCATCCCAATTAAATTCATCGGGGTGGGCGAACAGGCGGACGACCTGCAGCCATTCAATGCCAGGCAGTTCGCTGAGGCGTTGTTCAGCTTGAAGGAGTAACGGATCTAACGGCTAGAAGCGCCAGATCGGCGAAGCCTGACGGGTGACGGGGCCACCAGAGCCACGAATAACTGCAAGGTTGACGCCTCCTTTCCACGGCCCGTAAGGTGCAACTGTCTCCGACTCGCATGAAGCGGGCTGGCGACAACACTCTTATGCCCGAAGGATATTGCGTTAAATGCAAAGCCAAAAAGGAGATTTCCGACGCGGTCGAGGAGACAATGAAGAACGGGCGCAAGGCCATCAAAGGCAAGTGCCCGACCTGCGGCACGGTTATGTTCAAGATACTGGGCGGCAAAGTTACTCCGCCCTTGGCCGACCCGGGCGCGGCCCCGGTTTAGTCATGGTGGTTGCATTCTTCGTGGCATTTTTAGTCTGAATTACAACTCAGTTTTATTTCCGTATGGCCCTGGAACTTACCTACGTCATCATCACGCCCTACTCGCTGCACAAATCCCGCACGGGCGGCATTCTGGCCCGGCTCATCACCCGCACCGGCCTGGAGCTGGTCGGCGCACGCATGTTCGCGCCCAGCGCCGAGCTGGTGAACAAATACTCGGACGTCATCGTGTCCGCTGATGACCCGCAGGACCGGAACATCCAGGAGCTGATCCGTTCCTACATTCTGAAAAACCTTTCGCCCGATGCCAAGACGGGGAAAAGCCGCCGGGCCATGATGCTCTTGTTCCAAGGCGAGGACGCGGTGCGCAAGGTGCGTTCGGTCGTGGGCAACATCACGTCCGACCGCAGTGGCGGTGAAACCATCCGCGACACCTACGGCGATCTGATTCTCGATGAGCACGGCGGAGTGCGTTACTTCGAGCCGGCCGTGCTTGCGCCGCCCAACATTCAGGAAGCCCAGCTCAAGGCCAAGCTGTGGGCGCAATATTCCGACACGGATGGCGGCGTGCTGGAAAACACCCTGACCTATCCCGCCGGGGAGACTCCGCAGCGCACGCTGGTGCTGATCAAGCCGGATAATTTCCGCTTCCCGACCGGTCGCCCGGGCAACGTCATTGATTTCTTCTCCCGCACCGGCCTTTACATCGTCGCCATCAAGCTGCTGCGCATGAGCGTGGCCGAGGCCATGGAGTTCTACGGTCCTGTGCGCGAAGTCTTGCGCACCCGGCTCAAGGACATGGTGGCCTCGCGCGCCAAGGGCGTGCTGGAAAAAGAATTCGGCTTCAAGCTGGCTCCAACCGATGAGAAGCAGCTCGGCGACGTGCTCGGCCCCGTCTTCGGCGACAGCCAGTTCGACAACATCGTCAAGTTTATGTCCGGCGGCATGCCGGGCGAAACCCCGGCCGAGAAACTCGAAGCTCCGGGCTCGGAGAAGTGCATCGCCCTGATGTATGAAGGCCCGCAGGCCGTGCAGAAAATTCGCGACGTGCTCGGACCGACCGATCCTTCCAAGGCTCCGCCGGGATCGATCCGCCGTGAGTTCGGCCAGACCGTGATGGTCAACGCCGCGCACGCCAGCGACTCCCCGGAGAATGCCCAGCGCGAGTTTGGCATCATCAAGATTGGCGATAACAGCTTCCGCCGCGTGGTGGAGAGTTTTTACGGGAAGTAAGGCGCGGGAGCGGCGGACCGCCGAGTCTGCCGGGCGGGTTTCATCCATAGAGCCGGGCTGGCCAAGGCGTTCCCAAATTGCGGACTCGGCGGTCCGCAACTCCGTCCGATTGGGACGACACGCCCCCAGGACGCACCCGCTCCATCGCTTGTCCCGGAATCACATCTTCCCGCCGCGCCAGCGCGCTGCTACTTTCCACGCCATGCCGCGCATGAATCTCATTAAACGGGAAACTTTTCAGCCCGCGGCTAGTTTTCCCTTGAACGGTTTTACGCTCATCAGATGAAACAATTTTTAATTCTGCTCGCCGCCGCGTCTTGTTTGCTCGCCGCGGAGAACCCCCGCACCCCGCTCGACCCCAGGGGCAAAATTCACATTCCCATCGGCGTGGCCAACACGCTCGACACGCTGAAGACTTTCGTTGAGGCGGAGGGCAATTTTTCTCCCGGCTTCGGCAGCTACGGCCTTTACTTCTGGGTGCGCGATGAAAAAGCCGGACGCCTCTACGCCCCCACGATGGAGGACGTGAAGAGCGAGCACGGGCTGATGCCGGGCGGGTTGCTCATCCCGTGGTCGCGCTGGTCGGCAGGCGAAGTCGAGGTCACGACCGAGGTTTGTGCCGTCAAACACCCCTCGCCCGCCGGAGAACTGTTCGTGGATGGGGCGCGCGTCATCTTGAAAAACCGCGGCAACACGGAGACGAAAGTCTCCCTCTACGTCGCGCTGCGCCCGCTTGGTCCGGCGGGCTGGGAGGTGCGGGAGATCGGCACCACCAAACGCCAAATCGACGTGGACGGACACCTGGCCGTCTGGGCCAGCGAGGAGGCCGCGCAGCAAATCGCGCTGCCCCATGACACCATCGCCGCCGTGGCGCTGGCTGGATTGCCGGTCGCGCAATCGCCGTTCGCCAACACGGCCAGTTCGACCAACGGCGACTGCTCGGGCGCGCTGCGTTTTGAAGTCACCTTGCCGGCCAATGGCAGCAAGACGCTCGGCTTCGTCTGCCCGGTGCTCGCCGGGCGTCGCGCCGTCGGCCACGCGTGGGATGGCGTCAGCCTTTGGGCGCAGTTCGATTTGAACCGGCCCAACCCGGCGGAGGACGGCGGCAAACTGCAGCCCGATCCCGGTGAAGCCTGGTGGGCGGGCTTGAACGCGGACGACCTGTTTGAAAGCGCCGTCACCTATTGGCGCGGCGTGAGTCAGCGCACCACCATGAAGATGCCCGACCCACGCTGGGCGGAAAGTTTCGCCGCCATCGTCAGCCATGCCGCGCTGTGCATGAACGAGAACGCGCCCGACGTCGCGGTGGTGAACTACAACGTCTTCAACCGTGATGGCATGTATCTCGCCAATATTTTTCAGAAGTCCGGTAACACCGATTTGTCCGAGGCGGCGATTGATTATTTCCTCGCGCATCCCTTCAACGGCCGCGTGCAGCCGGAGGCGGACAATCCGGGGCAGATTCTTTGGGCCATGGGCGAGCATTGGAAGTTCACCTCCGATCTTGAATGGCTGCGCCGCAATTATTTTAAGGCGCAAAAACTGGCCGCGATGATTGCCTACTACCGCACCACGCCGGGGCCGCACTGGGTCTCCGACACGAGTCTGGAGTTCGGCGACAAGTTGCCGGCCAAGCAGCGCAAGGAACTCAAGCCCGGCGCGTGCGACGGCGTGCATCCCGAATACACCGAGGCCTACGACATCGCCGGACTGCGCCAGGCGATTACTCTCGCTCGCGCCGTGGGCAACGCGGCGGACGTGAGCGCGTGGGAGAAACTTTCGGCCTCGCTCTTCGCGAGTTACACGCAGAGCTTCGGCACGAATCTGGCGCGCGGCTACGGCAGCTACGCCGTGTTGTGGCCGACCCGACTCTATTCCTTTGATGAAGGCCAGGCGCACGATCAGTTCAAATCCATTGGCGCGCAAAAGCCCACGAGCTGGCGCTACTTCCCGCTCGCCAAGGCGCATCAAGGTTTGCTCGCAGGAAATCGCGCCGCTGGATTTGAAACGCTCAACACTCACCTCGATCATCCGCAGATGCGCGGCTGGTATGCCTTTGACGAGGGCGGGGATTCCGGCGTCGGCGGATGGAATCATGTCCTCACCCGCTGGCGTCAGGGCAAGGCCAGCGACGCCATGCCGCACGCATGGTCCATCGCCGAGTTTGTTTTGCTGCTGCGCGATTCCCTGCTCTACGAAGACGGCGAGAAGCTCGTTCTCTTCGCGGGCGTGGCCCCGGAGTGGTTCACCCATCCCACCGGCATGAACGTGCGTGAAATGCCCACGGCCTTTGGCCGCTGCTCGATTGATTACGTGGTCAAAGGCCAGTCCGCCACGGTGAGCGTAACCGGCGGGAAGCCGCCCGGCGGTGTCGTGCTGCGGCTGCCGGTGGATCGCGAAATCAAAGTGACCGCACTCGGCACCCCCCTGAAACGTGCCGCCAACGGCGACGTGCCGCTGCCCGCCAACGTCACGGTGGCCGAGCTGCAATTCTGATTCACCCACGCCACGTTTCGTGATTGGTCATGCCACCCGCCCTGCGGCAGTCTATGCCGCGTTGCAATCGACTTGGACAAACTCACCGTGGTTTCGACGCACGCTGGCCGTCGCGGCGGGCGTGCTGCTGGCGCTGGCTTTTCCGCGCGCCAACGTCGCCGGTCTCGCGTGGGTCGCGCCGGCGTTGCTGCTGCTGGCCACGCGGGGGGGAAATGCTTTTCGACTCGGTTGTCTGGCGGGCTTCACCCACTACCTCGTTTCGCTTTCCTGGCTGCTGAACATTCCGGTGGGGTTCTTTCCCATCCTCGGCTGGATGGCGCTGGCCGCTTATCTCGCGCTCTATCCGGGGCTGTGGGCCTGGGTGTGCGGCAGGGTGCGGGCGGCGCAGGGTGACGAGAGAACATGGACGGCCCGCACCGCGTTCGCGCTGTTCTGCGCCGCCGCTTGGGTGGCGATGGAAATGGCCGTTTCTCGCGTGTTCAGCGGCTTTCCTTGGAATCTGCTCGGCACGTCGCAACAGAAGCTGCTCCCGCTGATCCAGATCGCGGCGTGGACCGGCGTGTATGGCGTGGCGTTTCTCGTGGTGTGGTTTTCTGCGTCGCTGCTCAACGCCTTTGATGCGCTGCTGGCCCGGCCCGCCGCGCGCAATGTGTGGTTGAAGGAACTGGCGCTGCCCATCTTCACCGCTGCCGTCCTGTATGCCTTCGGCTTTCACGCGATGGCCACGGACCCAAAACCCGCGCGGCAACTGCGCATCGCGCTCGTGCAGCCGAACATTCCCCAAACCATGGCTTGGAATCCCGCGGCTTCCGAGGTGCGCTTCGCCGAACTGCTCCGACTCACGACCGACGCCCTAACCAACAGGCCTGACGTAGTCATCTGGCCCGAGGCCGCCGTGCCCAAGATGGTGCGCGACGACGAGGCCACGGCCCGCACCATCACGCAGATGGCCCGCTCAAACGGCGTGTGGTTCATCATCGGCTCGGACGACTTCGGCTATCGCGGGACGAACGTGCTTTATTTCAACAGCAGTTTCCTTATCAGCCCGCGCGGGGAGTTTGTCGCCACCTACCGGAAGCGCCGACTGGTCATCTTCGGGGAATATGTGCCGCTCGCGGATTCGATCCCACTCATCAGATACCTCACGCCCATTTCGGGCGGCTTCACGGCGGGGGAGCAGCCCGTTTCCTTTGACCTTGCGGAGTTGGGAGTGAAAACCTCCGTGTTGATTTGTTTTGAGGATGTCTTCCCGCATTACGCCCGTGAGCACGCCACCGAAGACATCGACTTCTTGGTGAACATCACAAACGACGGCTGGTTCGGCGAAGGTGCGGCGCAATGGCAGCAGGCCGCCAGCGCCGCCTTCCGCGCGGTGGAGAACGGCGTGCCGCTGGTACGCTGCGCAAACAACGGCTTGAGCTGCTGGATCGACCGCTTCGGCGTCATCCATAATACGTACTTCGA
>JAYVWQ010000053.1:0-3411 GCA_043785945.1 Akkermansia sp. | reverse complement strand
TTACCGTCACCTTCCCCCTCACCCCGGCCCTCTCCCTCGGGGAGAGGGAGACTCGGCATTCCGTCTCTGGCCGGAGCCAAGCTCTGCCGAAGTCACTTCACCACAATTCGGGCAAGAAGTCGGAATACAATTCTCCCTCTCCCCAAGGGAGAGGGCCGGGGTGAGGGGGAACGCGGTTCACTCACGACCACACCATCCAATTTCAAATTAAATCCCAACCCAGAGGAGGCACTATGATCAGCATTCCAGGAAAACCCGGCAGCACTTGCGACGGCTTCAGCCGCCGCGAATTTTTACGCGTCGGCGGCATGGGCATGGCCGGCATTTCGCTCGCAGACATTTTGCGCCTGCAGGCCGCCGGGGCCGAGGTCAACGCCAAGGGCAAGGCGGGCTGGGGCGGGGCCAAGTCGGTCATCTTCGTCTTCCTGCAAGGGGGGCCGAGCCACATCGACATTTGGGACCCGAAGCCCGACGCGCCGTCGAATGTGCGCGGCGATTTCAAACCCATCAAAACCAACGTGCCCGGCATCCATCTCAGCGAGGTGATGCCCAAGCTCGCGCGGCAGATGGACAAGGCCACGCTCATCCGCTCGGTCAGCTACACGCCCGCCGGGCTGTTCAATCACACCGCCGCGCATTACCAGATGATGACCGGCTACACGCCCGACCGCGTCTCGCCGTCCGGCCAGCTTGAACCGCCCGCGCCGAATGATTACCCGCACGCCGGCTCGCAGATCGCGCGCATCAAGCCGCCGACCGAGGCGATGCTGCCGTTCGTGATGCTCCCGCGCCCGACGCAGGAGAGCAACGTCATCGGCAAGGGCAGCATGGCGGGTTTCCTCGGCGCGGCTTACGACCCGTATCAATTTTACCAGGACCCGAACAAGGACATCAGCCTCGCCGATCTGACCATGCGCAAGGAGGTGTCGAAGGAACGGCTGGGCCGCCGCGAGTCGCTGCTGCAACAGGTCAACGGCGCGATGCCGGAGATGGAAAAGGCGGTCGAGAAATACGCCATCGACAAGTATTACCAAAGGGCCTTTGACCTCGTGTCGTCCGGGCGCGCGCGCGATGCGTTTGATCTGGCGAAAGAAAAGGAAACCCTGCGCGACAAGTATGGCCGGCACACCTTCGGGCAGGGCCTGCTCCTCGCGCGGCGGTTGATCGAGGCGGGCACGCGCTTCGTGCAGGTGAACTGGCCGGCGGTGGCGAATGGCAATCCCGTGGTGGATGCGTTCGACACACACGCGGCGAACTTCGGCCCGCTCAAGGATCTGCATTGCCCAAAACTCGACAGCGGTCTGGCCGCGCTGCTCGAAGACATGGACGAACGTGGCCTGCTCAAGGACACGCTGGTCGTGGCCATCGGTGAATTCGGCCGTTCGCCGCGCCTGGGCGTGAGCACGTCGGGCAACAGCAACTCGCCCGACGGCCGGGATCACTGGCCCTATTGCTACACGGCGCTGGTCGCGGGGGCGGGCGTTTCGCGTGGCGCGCTCTATGGCAAGTCGGACGCGACGGCCTCCTCACCTTCCGAGAACCCGGTGCATCCCACGCAATTGCTGGCAACGATTTACCACGCACTCGGCATCGACCCGCACACCATCGTGAACAACCACCTCGGCCAGCCGCGCGAGCTGGTGCAGGCCGACCCGGTGGTGGGATTATTTAGCTGATGCGCATGGCCAACCTACCCCGCGTAGCAGTCGAGGTCACGAGACTCACCTTGTCCTGTTGGATTAGAGTCTCCTTACATCGCCTGCTACCAATCGTCTCTGGCACTCTGGCACTGCTGGTTCACTCCAGCGCCTTCGCCCAGCCAAAAATCACTTCTCTCTCACCCGACTGGATTCAGCGCGGCGCGACTCTGACCGTCACGCTCGCCGGTGAAAATCTCAGTTCGGTTACGGGCCTGGTCTTCAGTGGCGAATCTGGTTTGTCCGGCAGCATCATCGTCGAGACTAGTCCGCCGCCGGCCATCACCATCGAGTCGGCTGCCAAGGCCATCACCACGACGGCCGCGAGTCCGAGGGACCGGAACAAATCCATTCAGGCCCGCCTCACCGCTGCCGCCGATGCGCCGCTGGGCCTGCGGGAAGTGCGCGTGCTGGGTCCGAACGGCATTTCCTCTCCCTTGCCCCTCACCGTTGCGGCCGTGCCGGAAGTGGCGGAGATCGAACCGAACAATTCCATCGAACAGGCGCAGATGATTCCCGTGCCGTCCGCCGTGGCAGGAGTCATTCAGGCGGCCACCGAGTTGGATTATTTTCGTTTCAAGGCGAAGAAGGGCGACCAGCTTGTCCTCGAAGTTGTGGCCCAGCGCACCGGCTCGCCGCTGGATTCCACGCTCGCCCTGCTCGACGCCAAAGGCCGCGAACTGGCGCGCGATGAAGATGCGCGCGGCTTTGATTCGCTGCTTGAATTCACCGCGCCCGAGGATGGCGAGTACCTCGCGCAGTTGCGGGATTTTCAGTATCGCGGCGGCGGCGATTACAAATACCGGCTCTTCGTCAGCGTCATGCCCTATGTCGATTATATTTTCCCCTTCGGCGGTCAGAGCGGGAAGCCGGTGGAGATATCCGTGACTGGAAAAAATCTGACCGGCGCAGAAAAGATGACCTTGAACATTGATGCGAAAGCCCCGCGCGGGCGGCAGGAGATTCGCCTGAACACGCCGCGCGGACTCTCCAATCCGATCCAATTTGATGTTCAGGATTTGCCCGAAATCACCGAGGCGGAACCCAACAACGTGGCGACCAATGCCCAGAGCGTGACCACGCCCGTCATGATCAATGGCCGCATCGGTGCGACCAACGACCTGGACCGGTTCAAGTTCAAATCCGCCGCCGACCAGAAGCTGGTCTGCGCCGTGGAGGCGCGTAGGTTCGGTTCGCCGCTGGATGCGATGCTCGCCGTTTACACGGGCGAGACGCTGGTGGCGCAAAACAACGGCGCCGAGGCCGCGGACGCACGCATCGAATTCGAGGCCAAGAAGGACATGGAATACACCGTCGTGCTGCGCGATCTGACCGGGCGGGGCGGAGCCAACTTCGCCTACCGGCTGGCCATCCGTCCGCCCACGGCGGCGGCTCCGTCGTTTGTCGCGAGATATTTTCCGGATGAAGTGCGGCTGCATCGCGGTGGACGGACGCGGGTTCGCTGCGAAGTGGTGCGGCAGGGTTTTGACGGACCGGTGCGCTTCACGGCCACGGATTTGCCGCCGGGCGTGAGCGCGGATTCGGTGCTCATTGCTGGGGGGCGCAATGAAGCCGACCTGCTTTTCAACGCTGCACCAGAAGCATTCACAGGGACGGTGCCAGTGAAAATCTCCGCGAGCGCCAGCCTCGGCGGCAAAGATGTGACACAGCCCGCGTCGGCCATCGCGCCGCAGGGTCAGACGGAGAAAACTTT
>JAYVWQ010000052.1:0-11207 GCA_043785945.1 Akkermansia sp. | reverse complement strand
GATGCGGCGCAGCGTATCGGTGCTGTCGGCACGAAAGTATTTGCCGCCGGTCTTCTCCGCGATGGCCGTGAGCGTGGGTTCGTCCACATCCACTTCCATCGGCACGTATTCTTTGCGTCCGGTGAATGGGTTCATGCGCGGGAAGGGGGCTGTGCCCCGGATGCCCACGCCAATCGTATAGACCTTTACACCCAGAGACTTGGCGGCTTCGGCAGCGGTGAGCGGGGGGATTTTCCCGGCGTTGCTTTGGCCGTCAGTCATTAGGATCACGATTTTACTTTTCGATTTGATGTCGCGCAGCCGGTTGACCGATGCCGACAAGCCGGAGCCGATGGCCGTGCCGTCCTCGATGGTGTGCAGGTTGAGCCGTGCGAGGTTGGCCTGGAGAAACGCGTGATCGAGCGTGAGCGGCGCAGCGATGTAGGCGCGGCCCGCAAACGCCACGAGGCCGATGCGGTCGCTGGGGCGCTTCTCGATGAATTGGGCAATGGTGTCCTTGGCCACGACCAGCCGGTTCACCCGCTGGCCTTTGATCAAAAAATCCTCCGACTCCATGCTGCCGGACAAATCGAGGGCGATGATGATGTCCACGCCGCTGGCGCGAATGGAGCTTTCCGTTTGCGTCTTCTGCGGGCGGGCCAGCGCCACGAGGCACAGGGCCAGGGCCAGCCAGCGCAGCGCATGTAACAAGGCACCCGCGCGGGAGCGGCTGCTTTTGCTGACGTGCTGGAGCAGCGTGACCGACGAGTAGAGGAAGGCCGGGCGCGCGCCGCGCCGACCGCGCAGCCACGCGAGCAGCGGCAGCGCCAGCAGCGCGAGCAGGAACCACGGATATTGGAAGGTGAAGTTCATTCAGGGCGGCAGGGCATGAACCACGGAAGACACAGAAGACACGGAAAAATTCCCTTGTGGAGAAATCGCTCTCGACTCTTTCCGTGTCTTCTGTGTCTTCCGTGGTTTTTTCATTCTTGGACGGTTTCCACGGCCGTGGCCGGATCGTATTGCGTCTCGTGGACGAGTCGCAGCGCGGACTCGTGCAGTTCCCGCAGCGCCGCCTCCGTGGGTTCAAAGCGCGCGAACTTCACCAGGTCGCACTGCTCCAGGAATCCGCTCAGGCTCGCTTTTTGGGCTTCGTTGAGTGCAGAAGTCTTTTGCAGGTCGCGCAAAAATTCCTCCGTCGTGCTTTCGGGCGCGCGCAGTTCAAACCGCTCCTCCAGATACACGCGCACCGCATCCGACACGGCCGTGCAGAAGGCGCGCGGATCGCCGATGGACAGCAACGCCGCCTCCAGCTTGAGTCGCGCGCGGACGTGCGGTGGCACGGGAGGCGTGATGGCGCGCTGCTTGAGTTTGGCCAGCCACATTAAAACTGCGGTGATGACCAAGGCGACGACCAGCAGCGTGCCTGTCGTCCAATACAGCCACGCCCAGCCGCTCGGAATCTCGACCGGCGGCTTGATGCCACGAATGTCATTCGTGCCCGCCACCACAGTCGGCGGGGCAGGGGGCGGAATGAGAAGGGCGGAGTTCGTGGCCATGCTAGGAAACGTGCAAGTGCGACGACGCGGACCTCCCTCTCCCCTCAACGGGGAGAGGGATTGAGGGTGAGGGGTGTTTTAGGCTCGTGATCTCATTCGCGAGTGAAACTTGTGAGTGACCATACCCCTCACCCCGGCCCTCTCTCCTCCGAGGGGAGAGGGAGAAGCGTCGCCACGTCCTGTGCATTTGGTCACTCATGTCATCCATGCCGGCGGCGGCGTTCACGGGTCTCGAAGAAACGTCCGAGCGCGGCGGCGTAAGGTTCGCTGGTCCGCACGCGGATGGCGTCGATGCGCGCACTGCGCAGCAATCGTTCGAGTTCACTTTGCTGTTGTTCCTGGTGCTCGGCGAAGGCGCGGCGCGTGGCAGCACTCGTGTTGACCTCGACCACTTCACCCGTCTCCGCGTCCTGCAAAATCAAGCGGCCCAGCGCGGGCAGTTCCATTTCGTGCGGGTCGGTGATTTGCACGGCCACGACATCGTGGCGGCGGTTCGTCTGCCGCAGGGAGGTGGACATCGGCGTGGCGGGCGCAGCGCTGGCTTGGGGCGGAACCGCTGGCGGGGCCGGCTCCAAGAAATCTGAGATAACGACGGTGATGGCGCGGTGGGCGGTGACGCGGTTCAGGAACTCCAGCGCGCCGCTCACGTTCGTGCCCCGTCGCTGCGGTTCGAAGAAGAGAATTTCGCGGATGACGCGCAGCACATGGCGGCGGCCCTTCTTGGGCGGCATGTATTTCTCCACCTCGTCCGTGAAAAGAATCAATCCCACCTTGTCGTTGTTGCGGATGGCGGAGAAGGCGAGCACCGAGGCAATCTCCGCCGCCAGTTCGCGCTTCGACTGCTCGCCGGAACCGAACAAGCCCGAGCCACTGAGATCGACCACGAGGATGAGCGTGAGTTCGCGTTCCTCGACGAACTTCTTCACGAAGGGATGGTTCATCCGCGCCGTCACGTTCCAATCAATCGTCCGCACCTCGTCGCCGGGCTGATACTCGCGCACCTCCTCGAAGTTCATGCCCTGGCCCTTGAAGACCGAGTGGTATTGCCCGCCCAGCGTCTCGTTCACGAGCCGGTTGGTGCGCAGCTCGATCTGGCGAATTTTTTTGAGAATCTCGCGGGGGATCATTTGGAGTGCGGAGTGTGGAGTGCGGAGCGCGGAGCAGGGGAAAATTTCCGAGCGGCGGCGAAGGTTGCCTCTGCTTCCGGCGTGCCGACGAAGCGCCAGTGCCACGGCTCGCAGCCGACGCCTTGCGGGTTGTTGGCCGGGAAGGACATCTCGAAGCCGAAGCGCGCCGCGTGCTGCGCGAGCCAGCGGTAGGCGGCGGTCTCGCCGAAGGCCGGCTCCACGTCCGATTCCGGCTCCGGGCCTTCGCCGAGATCGACAGCCAGTCCAGTGTGGTGTTCCGAATACCCCGGCGGCGCGACCCAGCGCGCGGCCTCGACCTCCGAGCCGCGCTTCTCGATGCCCTTGGTGAAAAGTTTTTCCTGATACGCCACGCTGCGGAACCCGGAGATGGGCACCAGTTCAATGCCCGCCAGTCGCGCCGCCTCAATCATCCGCCGCAACGACTCCGCCGCCGTCCGATGCAGTTGCACGATGCGCTTCGTCTGGCGGTACGGGCCGACCTCGACCAAGGCAGCCGCCGCGACTTCGGGGTAGGCGAAGTGGCCGAGTTTGGTTTCGGCGGCTTGGTTTGTTGGGGTGTCGTGAAGCATCGCTTGGGTGAAAGTGGTTCAATTCAATTGCCAGACAAACATCTCCGGTCGGCCAGTCGCGCGCCGCACTTCGTTGGCGCGCTTCTGCATCTCCACGAGGATGCGGAGCTTTTCCTCAATCGGCAGCCGCGCGGCTTCCTGGCGTGCGACGCGCTTGCGGCGAAAGATTTCCTCGGCGATGTCGCGGGCTTGCGGGTTCATGGCTGGGTTGCTTTGAAGCGGTTCCATTGGTCGAGCAACTGGTGACATTTCAGAATGCTGGTGAGCAATGCGGAGTCCACGTCCGCTTCTTCGAGCAGCAACGCCACGCGGGCGTGGTCTTTGGCGCGACCCGTCTTGAGCGCGATGGCGACGAGATGTTCCGGGCGCATCACACGAGTCGGAGTCTGCCCGACTCGACGCTCGACCGCTTGCTGAACGGCTTCTTCCGTGAGCGCGTCGTAGGCGGGGATGACTTGAAGGAGCGTCCCCGCCAGCAGGAGATGTTCGCGGCGTTCGGTGGCTCCACGAGCTTTCAAAAATTCATAAACCGGCGCGAGCGTGAGCAAACCCGACGCAGGCTGTGCCACGAGAACGAACGCATCCAAATCTTCCGTGACGACAGCCTCGGAATAAAAGTAAGCGGCCATCGCCCCGCCGATGGCGTGGCTCTGAACCAAACCAGCGGCCACCATTTCATTCAAAACCTTGAGTGTGCTCTCCATGCTGGCGCAAGTTCGTTAATGGTTGAATGCTCCATCCGGGTCGAAGCCAAATCGGATGTAAGCTTCTCGCCGCAGAAGCCATCCCAGCAGTTCCGAGTTGTGTGCAACAAGGTGAGCGGCGGGATGGGCTGCAACAAGCCCACCCGAATGAGTAAAATAATCGGGATGTTTTACAGCGTGCAAAATGGGCTGCTCGGTGTTCGGGATCATTACACTGCCGTCGTAGATGTGATGGATCGGCCATCCGAAGCTGCCGTCCTTGGGTCGTTTTCCGCCAGCCATCAGATAGGCAAGAATGGCCGGTCCGTTGTTGCGTCCGTCCGGCTGCAACCGATTTGCCGCTAGTCGTTCGATTAACTGGTTAGGATATGTGTAGCAATCACTTCGACGACCATCGAATGCACGGATAATTCCGGGCCACAAAGCCTCGCTCTTCGTTGGCCAGCGGAAGAAAAAATCTTTTCGCCGCCAGATCGACAAGGCGGCCTGAACATCTAGGCAGTGCGTGTGGCTTCCCAAGTCTTGGAGCCACTCTGGCCAAGCATCTTTACTTGGAGCTTCTGGGTAAAATTCGGTCTCCTCGGAGTCAGCGTTTGACGAAAGTAGGTAGAACCGGTGAGGGCAGCGTTGGGAAAGAATTCCCTGGATAAGACTAGCCTCCCGCACATACCCGGCCAGTGGATTGCGCCACTCGCTTGGCACTTTTTCATCTGGCAAAAAACTCGGGTTTGCTAGGGTGCAAATCCGTTCCACGCGAGCATGACGAGTGAGGTTAGGGAACCGCGATTTGAGCACGAGACCGGTCGCACCCTCGACGAATGCATATTTCTTGGTATCCGGGCAAGAATAGATCCGGTAGCGCGAGACGATGTCCCAAGTCTTGGCGACTAGCACTTCTACAATCTTTTCCATCGCATTTATGGCATCGCCGTCTGAGTTCAGGATATGGGCTGTGCGTTGAGGAGTCGGGAAACTTCGATACCGTCATCCAAATCTGCCTATTACGGAGCAGTGCCCTCCAGCAGCATGGCGATGACTTCTTGAAGGTTGCGGTTCAATTCGTCGAGCGTCGCGCCCTGACTGTGCGCGCCTGGGAAGCCGGGAACGTGACCGACGTACAGGCTGGTGTCCGAACACTTTTCGACAACGGCGGTGAAGGTTTTCATGGTTTTCAAAGCTGCGGTTAATTCACTAGGGCTTGTTCGGCATGGGCGAGGTCGGTCGCAAGTTCTCCGGCGTCCAACTGCTGCGGCGAGACGCCGAAGCGGGCGAGTTCGTAGAGGAAGTGGACGCGGGGCAGTTCCACCAATGCGGCGGCCTGGCTGGAGGAGAGCTTGCCGGTTTCGTAGAGCTTCACCGCCATCGACAGCTTGGCTTCGCGCTCGAACTCAGGGGCGGTCATGTGCAGCGTGGCGGGCAAACTCTCCGGGTAATCAAGGGTCAAGGTTTTGCTCATGGTTCACAGGGTAGCGGTTTTCACGGCACCGGCAACTCATCGAAAATCTTCTGGATGATGGTCTCGCTCGTCTTTTCCTCGGCCTCGGCTTCGTAGGTGATGGCGACGCGGTGGCGGAGCACGTCCATGCCGATGCTCTTCACGTCCTGCGGCGTGACGTAGCCGCGGCCGCGCAGGAAGGCGTGGGCCTTGGCCGCGAGCGTGAGGGCGATGGTGGCGCGCGGGGAGGCGCCGAGTTGAATCAAGCCTTGCAGTTGAATCTTGTATTCACCGGGGTTCCGCGTGGCGCAGACGAGATCGACGATGTAGTCCTTCACTTTGTCGTCCACGTAGATGTCGTTGATGACCTGACGGGCGGCGAGAATCTGCTTCGCGTCCACGACGGCATGGGTGACGGGTGGGCCGGAGGTCTTGGCCATCAGGTCGAGAATCAACCGTTCCTCGGCGCGTGAGGGGTAGCCGATCTTCAGTTTCAACATGAAGCGGTCCACCTGCGCCTCGGGCAGCGGGTAGGTGCCTTCCTGTTCGATGGGGTTCTGCGTGGCGAGCACGAGGAACGGTTCTTCGAGCTTGTAGGTCTGGTCGCCGATGGTGACCTGCTTCTCCTGCATCGCTTCGAGCAGGGCGCTCTGGACCTTGGCCGGGGCGCGGTTGATTTCATCGGCGAGGACGAGGTTGGAGAAGATCGGCCCCTTGCGCGTGGTGAAGCCGCCGGATTGCGGGTTGTAAATCTGCGTGCCGATGACGTCGGCGGGCAGCATGTCCGGTGTGAACTGGAGGCGGGAAAATTTGGCCGTGAGACACGCGGCCAGAGATTTCACGGACAAGGTTTTTGCGAGTCCCGGCACGCCTTCGAGCAGGACGTGACCGTTGGCGAGCAGCCCGATGATGAGCCGCTCGACCAGGTAAGTCTGCCCGACGACGACCTTGCCCATTTCCAAAGTGAGCGGTTGGAGGAAGGCTCCGGCCTTTTCCACGGCCTGATTGATGGCGGTTAATCCTGTGTTCATTCGATTTGTTATTGAAGGGGAAAGACAGCGCGAGCGGCAAGAGTGTTTGAAATTTTTACGGCCCTCCTCGGATTGAGTCACGGCTGAGTCAGGCGGCGGCTTGGTTTCAACTGTCTCACGGGACACTTTTCCAAGGGCGGGACGTTTGTGTGGCATTGCGAGACAGCCGTGTGGGAGCGAAGCGCGGATTTTGTAGGAACAACCCGGCTGGCATCGTCGCTGCTAAAGGGCGGTTGTATGTCGCTGCCCTTTTTAAGCAAACGCGCCGGAAGACGGGAAGAAATTGTCGCCATTGATCTCGGCGGCCGTCACACCAAGGCCGTTCACGTTCAGATGAAGGGGGAGCGGCTGAATCTCCTGAGTTACACGATTCAGGATTCGCCGGGCGAGCAGTCCTCTTTCTCCGTGGAGGTGATGGCCGAGCATTTGAAGGCGGTTACTCAGGCGCTGGGCGGAGGCACGAAGGCGGTGGTAATTTCACTGGGCGCGGCGGACACGGTGGTGCGGCGCGCGGAGATGCCGCCCATGCCCATTTCGGACATGCGGCAGTTGCTCAAGTTCAACACCAAGAATTATCTCCAACAGGATCTTCCCGATCATGTCTTCGACTGTTCCTTTTTAATTCCGAAGCCACCAGTCGAAGGTGCAGCGGAAGCCCCGAAGTCCGCCGGTCCGCAGAAGCAGAAGCTCATTGTGGGCGCAGCCAAACGCCAGCTTGTGGACGACGTGGCCGCCGCCGCGCGCGGGGCGGGGTTGAGCGTGGCCCAAGTGATGCCCGGCCTGGTCGGGCCGCTGAATGCTTTTGAGGTGGCCGAGCCGGAAAGTTTTGCCCGTGACGCGGTGGCTATCGTGGACATCGGCTTCCGCCACACCACGATCAGCGTCCTGCAGCAGGGTGAATTGATCATGCACCGGGTCGTGAACATGGGCGGGGACCGCATTACGCAGGGTCTGTCGGAGACGATGGGCATTGGTTACGCGGAGGCGGAAGGCATCAAGGTCGGCATGGCCTCCGAGGTGCAGGCCGCGCTCGAACCGCTGGTCGCCGGGCTGGGGCGGGAACTGCGGGCCTTCCTGGATTTCTTTGAGCACCAGCAGGATGTGCCGGTGTCGCAAATTTTTATGACCGGCGGTTCCGCGCGCGGCGAGCTGCTGGTGCAGGCGCTGCAAATGGAACTGCTCGTGCCGTGCAGGATTTTGAATCCGACCGGCACCTTCCACCTGGCCCTCTCCCCGGAGCAAGCGGTGGAGTTTTCCCAACTGGCCCCCCAAATGGCCGCCGCCGTGGGCGCGGCCATCAGCGCTGTTTGACTTATGCCCATACGCATCAACTTATTGGCGGAAGCGCAGTCGGCGGAGGAAATGCGCCGCAAAGATCCCGTGAAGCGGTCCATCTGGATTGGCGGCTTCTGTGTTTTTCTCGTGCTGCTCTATGCGGCGACCTTGCAATTAAAAATCATGGTCGCGCGTTCCGAAGTCACGTTTCTGGAAATGGGCTGGAAGAAAATTCAGCAGCCGGTCCAGGAGATCAACGACCACCGCAACAGCACGCGCGAACTGGAACGTAAAATTTCCGCGCTCGATCAGTTCACGACCAACCGGATGCTTTGGGCCGTGGCGCTGAACGCCCTCCAGCAAACGCCGGTGGAAAACGTGAGTCTGGTCCATTTGCGCAGCGAGCAGACCTACTTCATGAATGAGGGGGCCAAGCCGCGCACGAATGATCAGGGCGCTGTGGTGGGCAAACCCCCTACGGTCACGGAGCGGATTGTGGTCACCATTGACGGCAAGGATTTCAGCCCGACCCCGGGCGATGCGGTGCCGAAGTTCAAGTTGAACCTCTCCACCAACGCCTACTTTGAATCGAACCTGCAGAAGACGAACAAGGTGCAGTTGACCAGTCTCTCCGCGCCTCAGTTGGAGGGCACCCGTCCCTTCCGGGCCTTTGGTCTGCAGTTGTTCTTCCAAGAAAGGGAGCACCGCCTCTATGAGTAAATTGCCCAAGGACAAACGCGATAAAATCATCATCGTCAGCGTGGTGACCATCGCGGCGTGCGCCGCCGTCTGGTTTCTGGTGATCGGCGCACAGCGCGAAAGCCTCAAGGTGGCGCTGGAGAAAGGCCAGGCTTCCAAGGAACAGCTGGCCCGCGGGGAGGCCGCGCTCAAGACCCAGCCCACAGTCAGCGCGCAGTTCGAGGAGGCCACCCGGCAGCTCCAGCAGCGCGAGGTGTCCATGGCGGCACCCAACGACATGTATTCCTGGCTCATCCAGACTTTGAATAACTTCCGCCTCGGCTACAGGGTGGAGATTCCGCAGTTCGGCCGCGAGTTGCCGACGGCCGTGGGCATGTTTTCCAAGTTTCCCTACCAGGCGGCGCTTTTCACGGTGCGCGGCTCGGCCCACTACCAGGACTTTGGAAAATTCCTCGCTGATTTCGAAAACAACTTCCCCTGCATTCGCGTGCAGAACATCGAACTGGACCCGGTCGGCGCCATCGCCGGCAGCGACAACCGGGAGAAACTGAACTTCAAAATGGAACTCGTCACCCTCGTCCGCCCCACTGCGCCATGAACATGTTTTCTTTTCTCCCCTCAGCCCGGTCATCCGCCCTGATCGGGACTGCGCTAGCCGCGTTCATCTGGTGCGCTGCCGCCCGGGCCGCGGAACCAGTGGCCCAACACGCCCCCGCCGCCCCCGCGCAGATTCTGGTGCCCAAGTCCCTCTTTGATGACGGACCGCAGGCGGGCAAGGATCCATTCTTTCCGAACTCGACGCGCCGGCTGGAGGCCGCCGTCCCCACGACCTCCACCAGCGCGGTGGCCCCCAGCTCCTTCCTCAGCCAACTCGCCCTCAAGGGCATCTCGGGCACCAAGGGGCAGCTCCTCGCCATCATTAACAACGCCACCATGGCAGCGGGCGAATTGGCGGAAGTGAAAGTCGGCGGGCGGACCGTGAAAATCCGCTGCCGGGAAATCCGCGACCGCTCCGTGCTCATCGAGCTGGAGGACGGCGGTGAAGTGAAAGAACTCAAACTCCGCGACGGCATTTAACTCCATTCCATTTAGCTCCGAACAATACCTAACACCTATGAAGACACATGTCCTGTTCCTCGCCGCCAGCCTTGTCGCCAGCCTCACCGCTGCGTCCGTGGCTCAGGCTCAAAACGATCCGGCCCCGGCTCCGCTGGGGACCCCGACCAACGCGCCTGCCGTCACCATTGGGGTGACGCTCACCAATGCCCCCGCGGTCGAGGTGAAACCCGGCGTGGACTCCACCGTCCTGCCTTCCACCGCCATGGTCACGAACGCTCCCGTCGTCGAGGGTTTGCGCCCCAACGCCGGCAGTGAAGTGGTCCCGCTCATCGTCATTGATGACGTGCCGCTGGTGGACGCGGTGAAAAACCTCGCCCGCCAGGCCGGGCTGAATTACCTGCCCGACCCCAAGCTTCTCTCCCTGAGCAACCAGCCCAACGTGACCCTGCGCCTGGAGAACCAGACCGCGCAGGACGCGCTCATGGCGGTCATCGACACTTACAATCTCCAAATCATCAACGACCCGCGCAGCAAGATTGCGCGCATCACGGTCAAAGACCCGAAGGCCGAAGACCCGCTCTTCTCCCACATCATCCAGCTCAAGTACACCCAGCCGACCAACATTGTGGACATCATCAAGAAGAGCATCTCGCCGCGCGGCAACGTCATGGGCGATGCGCGCACCAGCCAGTTGATCGTCATCTCCACGGAAAAAGAATTCCCCGCCGTCGAAGAAATGGTGGCCCGCCTCGACACGCCCTCGCGCCAGGTGCTCATCGAAGCCCAGCTCTGGGAAACGTCGCAAAATCCCCGCAGCGTCAAAGGCATCGACTGGTCCGGCACGCTGGCCGCGCAGAACGTGAGCTACGGCAACGGCCGCGTCGTGGCCCCCTCCCGCACGGAAACCATTCGACCGGGCGTGCCCCAGACCATCACCACGCCGGGCGGAGGCACCACCACCATCCAGCCCAAATCCTCGACCATTGAGAACACCGTCTATGACCCCACGCGCGGCGGCATCACGCTGGATAATGTGAAGGGCTTCCACCCCGCCACGGCCTTCCTCAATGCCGACGGACTGAACGCGGTCATCCACTTCTTCAACACGGACAACGACACCGAAGTGGTGGCCACGCCGCGGGCCGTGACGCTCGACAACATGCCGGCCACGCTCTCCGTGACCCGGGCCTTCCCCATCTTCAAGATCACGCCCGGTACCCAGAACAGCCCGGCCGGTTCCGAAGTGACCTACACCAACCTCGGGACCATCCTCAACGTCACGCCCCACATCACGGCCAACAGCAACATCTCGCTCAAAGTCATTCCTGAAGTATCGGACGTGGCGTTTGTGGACCGGCAGATCATCAACGGCCTGGCCAACTCGGCCAACGTCTATGCCATCCGCCGCATGGAGACGCATGTCATGATTCCCAGCGGCAACACCCTCGTGCTCGGCGGACTGATCAGCGACGCGACCAAGAACTCGGTCAACAAGGTGCCCATCTTCGGCGACATTCCCGGCCTGGGCGCCCTCTTCCGCAAGTCCGACAAATCCCGCGACAAGGCGAACCTCGTCGTCTTCATCACTCCGACCATTGTGGGAGACAACGACTATCAGTTGGCCGAGTCGGAATTCCTCCAGACCAAGGCTCCCAAGCCCCGCGAATCCAAGGAATCCTTCATGGACTCGGCCCATCCCTACGACTGGACCAAGCCCAAAAGCGAAGCCTCCACCGAAGCCAAGTAACC
>JAYVWQ010000051.1:0-6787 GCA_043785945.1 Akkermansia sp. | reverse complement strand
GCCGTTGGTCACGGTGTTGCGCGCGCCGGAAACTTCCACCGTGTAATAACCCGAATGGGCGGGCGTGACCGCGGCCATGATGAGCGAGGCGTTGGTCTCTCCCGCGAGGAGCAAGGCATCCTTGCGCCAGGCGTAACGGAACGGCCCGGTGCCCGAAGCCGCGGTGGTGAACACGGCCGTGTCGCCGGGGCAATACGACGCATCAAGCAGCGCCGTGGCCGAAGCAAATTCATTGACCGTCAGCGTCGCGCTGTTGGTGGCATTCCCGCACGCCCCGGAAATTTCCACGCTGTAAACACCCGCGTTGGAAGCCGTGACCGAGGCGATGACCATCGTGGCGTTTGTTTCCCCGTCCAGCACCACGCCCTCGCGACGCCAGACAAACGTGAACGGTCCGGTGCCGGCCGGAACCGTGGTGAACTGCGCGACGTCGCCCGGATAAACCGCCAGGCTGGCCAGCGCCGTGGCCGTGGTGAGTTCGTTGACCGTCAGCGTGGTGCGGTTCGTGACGGTGTTGCACGCGCCCGAAACTTCCACGCGATACACGCCCCCCTGCGCCGCCGTGACCGCCGCAAATGTGAGCGTGCTGTTCGTTTCCCCGACGAGCAGCGCACCATCCTTGCGCCAAGCGAAGGTGAATGGCCCGGTGCCCGAGGGCATGGTGCTAAACTGGGCCGGAGCATTGAGGCAGGCGAAAGACAGCGGCGCGAGCGGCGTGGCGGTCGTGAGTTCGCGCACCACCAGCGCCGCGCTGTTCGTCACCGCGTTGCACAGGCCGGAGACTTCGACGGTGTAGAGTCCGGCGTTCGTGAGCGCGGCGGAAATGATGTTCAACGCAGCGTTCGTTTCACCCGCCAACAGTGACCCATCTTTGCGCCACACGTAGCTGAACGATCCCGTGCCCTGCCCCGTCGTCGTGAAAGAAACCGCCTCGCCCACGCAGACGGTGGCATCGGCGAGCGCCGTCGCCGTGGTCGATTGATAAACCGTCAGCGTGGCGCTGTTCGTCAGGTTGTTGCAGGCACCGGAAATTTCCACTCGGTAGGTTCCGGCATGGGTTGCCGAAGCTGCGGCGAAATTCAACGTCGCATTCGTTTCTCCAGCGAGCAGGACATCATCCTTGCGCCACGCAAAGGTGAACGGCCCAGTGCCGGACACGACCGTGCTGAACGAAGCCGCCGCGCCCGAACAAAGCGCCAAGCTCAGGAGCGGTGTGGCAGTGGTGCGCGCCCGCACGGTGAGTGCGGCACTGTTCGTCACCGCGTTGCACAGGCCGGAGACTTCAACGGTGTAGAGTCCGGCGTTCGTCAGCGCGGCGGAGGCGATGTTCATCACTCCGTTCGTGGTACCCGTCAGCAGCAAACCATCCCTGCGCCATACGTAGCTGAACGGACCCGTGCCCTGCCCCGTCGTCGTGAAGGAAACCGCGTCGCCCACGCAGACGGTGGCATCGGCGAGCGCAGACGCCGTGGTCGGCTGATGCACCGTCAGCGTGGCGCTGTTTGTCACGCGGTTGCACGCGCCGGAAATTTCCACGCGATAGGTTCCAGCGCTGGCCGCTGTGACGGCAGCGATGTTCAACGCCACATTCGTCTCGCCCGGCAGGAGCACGCCCTCCTTGAACCACGACAACACACACGGCCCGGTGCCCGAGACCACGGTGCTGAACGCAGCCGCCACGCCGGGACAAAGCGCCAGGCTCGCCAGCGGCGTAGCCGTGGTGAGCGCCCGCACGGTGAGCGCCGCGCGGTTCGTCACCGTGTTGCACAGGCCCGAGACCTCGACGGTGTAAAGTCCGGCGCTGGCAATGGCGACGGAGTCGATGTTCAACGCACCGTTCGTTTCACCCGCCAACCGCAAACCATCCCTGCGCCACACGTAGCTGAACGGCCCGGTGCCCTGCCCCATCGTCGTGAAGGAAACCGCATCGCCCACGCAGACGGTGGCATCGGCGAGCGCAGACGCCGTGGTCGGCTGATGCACCGTCAGCGTGGCGCTGTTCGTCACGCGGTTGCACGCGCCGGAAATTTCCACGCGATAAACTGCCGTCGAAGCCGCCACCAAATTCAAGGTCGCATTCGTCTCGCCCGGCAACAGCGCACCATCTCTGCGCCAGACGTATGTGAACGGACCAGTGCCTGAAGCCACGGTGCTGAAAGAAGCCGCCGCGCCGGAACAAACACTCAAATCCGTCAAAGAGCTGGCCGTCACGGGCGTGTTCACATTGAGCACGGCGCTGTTGGTCACGCTGTTGCAGCCGCCCGTCACTTCCACCGAGTAAGTCCCGGCATTGGTCAGCGCCACCGCCGCCAAGTGCAACGCCGCGTTGGTTTCGCCCGCCAGCAAAACTCCGTCCCGACGCCACGCGTAGCTGAACGGTCCCGTGCCCTGCGCCACGGTCGCAAACGTGGCGGTCGCCCCCGGACACAACGTGAGATTCGTCAGCGCCGAGGCCGTGACCAGCGGCGACACGACCAGTGCGGCACTGTTCGTCACGCTGCCGCACTGACCAGAGACTTCGACCGTGTAGGTGCCCGCGCGGGCGGCGGTGAGGTTGGTGAGGGCAATGGAATTCCCCGTCGCGCCGGGCAGCACCACGCCATTCGCGCGCCAGACAAAGGTGAACGGCCCGGCTCCCGCCGGTGTGGTGGCAAACGAAACCGTGCCGCCCGCGCAAACCGTCGCGCTGGTCAACGGCGTGGCGGCCGTTCCCTGCAAAACCGTCAGCGCGGCGCTGTTGGTCGCGCTGCCGCACTGGCCGGACACTTCCACGGTGTAAGTTTCGCCCGCCGTCGGAGCGAGATTCGTGAGATTGATGGCACTGTTCGTCGCGCCAAGGAGGACGATTCCATTCCGCAGCCACACGTAGCTGAACGGCCCGCTGCCCGCCGGCGTGGTCGAGAACACGGCGCTTTCGCCCGCGCATTTCGTCAGCGAGATCAGCGGCGCGGCCGTGGTGACGGCGCTGATGTTCAGCGCGGCGGATTGAGTCGCGGTGTTGCACTGGCCGGCCACCGCCACGGTGTAGGTGCCGGTGTCATTGGTGGTGACATTGGACACGCTGAAGAAATTATTCGTGGCTCCAGCGATGGAGAGGCCGTTTCTGCGCCACTCGAAAATGAAGGGTCCGGTGCCGGTGGCGGTGGTGGAGAAATTCGCGGTCTGCCCCGCGCAAAGGCTCTGGCCGGTGAGCGGGGTGAGGGTGGTGGACGCGAGCACGGCGAGCGTGGCGCTGTTGGTGGCGCGCAGGCAGGCGTTGGTGACTTCGACGGTGTAGAGGCCGGCGTCCACGTTGGAAACATTCACGAGGGTTAGGGTGTCGTTGGTCTGGCTGGGGAGAAGCACGCCGTCTTTGCGCCACTGGAAGGCGGTGGGTTCGCAGTTGGACACGGTGACGCTGAAGGCGGCGGTGGTGCCGGGGCAGAGGGTGAGGTCGAAGGGGCCGGTGGCGGTGATGTTGGTGGGGGCGCGGCAGAGGGTGGCGGAGATGGAGTTGAAGAGGCCGCTGAGTTGCGCGGAGTTGGTGGCGAGGAAGAAGTCGCGGGGGGCGGTGGCGAGGGTGGAGAGGAAGGGGGCGTTGGCTACTCCCAACCCAATGGTGAAGAGGCGCGCGCCGGCGTTTTTCACGGCCTGGGCGGTGGCTTGGGCGACGTAGTTGGTGTCGGGGTAGGTGGGGAGGCCGTCGGTCATGAGCACAATGACGGGGGGAGCGCCTGCCTGGCGGCGGGGAGTGGCGAGTTCGTTGAGCGCATTGCTCAGGCCGCAACTGATGCAGGTGCCGCCGGCGGGCGCAGGGATGGCTCCGACGGCCAGTTCGAGGACGGTGGCGCTGTTGGTCAAAGTTTGGTCCAGGGTGGAGGTGTTGTTGAAACTGACGAGCGCGGCCTGATCGGCGTTGGTGGAGAGGATGAGGTTGTGGACGATGTTGCTGGCGGCGGTGCGGGCGTCGCGGATGGGCTGGCCGCCGTTGTCATTCATGGAGCCGGAGTGGTCGATGACGATGACGAGATCGAGCCTGGGAAAACATTCGGCCACGGTGAGGGTGGCGCTGCGGGTGGTGGCGCATGCGGCGCTGGCGGTGACGGCATAGGTGCCGCTGTCGGTCACGAGCAGGTTGCTGAGAGTCAGGCTGCTGTTGGTCTGGTTCGCGAGGGGCACGCCGTCCTTGCTCCACGCATAGGTGATGGGGCCAGTGCCACCGCTGGCGGTGGTGGTGAAGATAGCGGTCGTGTCGGTGAGGCGCACCAGGTTGTTCAGCGGCGTGGCATTGACGGGTGGGTTGACGGTGAAGACCAGCGCCGGGGAATTGGTGGATTGACAAGGGCCGGTGACCACGGCGCGGTAGTTGCCGGTGGCGTTGGTCGTGACTCCAGTGAGAGCGTAACTGGCATTGGTGGCTCCCAGAATGTTCGTGTTGTTCCGCTGCCATTGATAGGTGAACGGTCCCGTGCCGCTGGCGGTGACGGTGAAGAGGGCGTCGCCGCCGGGGCAGACATTAGTGGTGCCGGTGATGCTGGCGCTGACAGGCGTGCGAACGGTGAGCACGGCCACGGCGGAGGTGGTGGTGCCGCAGGTGTTGGTGAAAATGACGCGGTAGAGTTTGCCGTCGTCGGTGGTGGCGGCGCTGGCCACGGGGTAGGCGGCGTTGGTGGCGTTGGCGAGATTGTTGTAGGTGACGCCGCCATTGGTGCTGACCTGCCAGCGGCGGGTGAGCGGGGTGAGGCTGGTGGCGGCGGAGGTGAAAGTGATGGAACTGCCGGGGCAGACGGTGGCGTTAGTCGGCGCAAGGGTGACGAGGGGCGGGACGTTGACGGTGTAGGTGGCGGAGCCGGAAGACGTGCCGGAGCAGAGGGCGTCGGTCACATTCGTGACGGTGTAGGTGGTGGTGGCGAGGGGCGCGACGGTGCGACGGGCCGGGGTGGCATTGGTGGTCTGCTCGTAGCCGTCGGACCAGGTGATGGTCCACGGCGCGGTGCCAACGAGGGCGGCTTGGATGGTGGCGGCCGTGCCCGCGCAATTCGTCGTGTTGCCAGTGACGGTGGCGGTGGTGAGGCGGTTGGTGACGGTGCGGGCGCAGAGGCTGAAACAGCCGTTGGAGTTCGCGACGCGGAGGGTGAGGGTGAAAGTGTTGGTGGCCCCGGCGGTCACGTTCACAGTGGGGGCGTTGGTCGCACCGTTGATCGTGGCGCTGCCGGTGACGGTCCAACTGTATTCGGCGAGGTCAGCGGGGGCGGTGTAAATATTTTCCGCAGACCCGGCGCAGACCAGACTGTTCCCGCTGATGGAACAGACCGGCGGGGCGGAAACGGCGAGCACGGCCACGGCGGAGGTGACGGAGCCGCAGTTGTTGGTGTAGATGACGCGGAAGAGTTTGCCATTGTCGGAGGCCGGGGTCGCTAGGGAGTTGGTGTAATTCTCCTTGCTCGCGGGTGTGCCGGAAATATTCACGAAGGTCACGCCGTTGTTCGTGCTGATCTGCCAGCGCCGTCCGCCCCCTACGTCGGTCGTGTCGCCGCTCGCCTGACTGGTAAAGAAACTGCTCCCGCCGAGGCAGACGACTTGGTTGCCGGGTTGCACCTGCATGACGGGCGGGCCGATGCACACGGCTCCCACCGCCGGCGGGACGGCCGCGCCCCAGAACAACAGCGCGGCAAGGAAGAGAGCCTCCAGCCAGCGTGGCACCTGTATGTGTTTTACCTTCTGAATCATTATCGGAACATGGGAGAGGCAAAGCGCTTCGTGCGTGCGTTGGTTTAACCTCCCCTGACTAGCCCTCGGTCTGCCTTGGAGGACGCATCTGTCGGGTGCAGATTCATCATCCAATGGCATGACGCTACGGTTTCCGGGCACCTCCCGACAAGCCGGAATTTGGCGGAAGATCGCACCGTATTTCTACCGAGCGCGGCGTCGGGTCCACGGGGTCTTAGCGGCGGGCGGACGGGGTGGGTTGAAGGTTGAAAGGGGCGGGTTGCCTCACTCCCGCCGAGCGGTTTCCCAACCTGCAACTTGCAACCCTCAACCGTGGTTTGACGGGCTGGGTGAGTTTTGTGACGCTGCGCGCGCTTTATGGAAATCAAGAAGGCGGTCATCACGGCGGCGGGCCAGAATCAGCGCATGTTGCCGCTGCAAACGCTGGTGGATCGTGACGGGGCGGCCAAGACGGCGCTTTGCATCATCATCGAGGAGGTGCTCCAAGCGGGCGTGGAGGAAATTGCCCTCGTCATCGCGCCGGGGGATCAGGCGGCTTACGCGGCGGCGGCGGGCGGCCATGCGGGGCGGCTGCAATTCATCGAGCAGGACCAACCGCTCGGCTACGGGCACGCGGTTTTTTTGGCACGCTCGTTCACTGCGGGGCAGCCTTTCCTGCTTCTCGTCGGGGATCACCTTTACCTGAGCAAGACCGCGAAGCGCTGCGCGCAACAACTCGTCGAAGTCGCGGGTGAACAGAAGTGTGCTGTCTCCGCCGTGCAGGCCACGCCCGAGGGCAAGCTGCCTTACTACGGGGCCATCGGCGGACGGCTCGTGGCGGGAGCAGGAACGATTTACGAAATTAGCGATGTGCTGGAAAAGCCCACGCCTACCGAAGCCGAGCAGCGGCTGATCGTGCCGGGCCTGCGCGCGGGCCATTACCTCTGCTTCTTCGGGATGCACGTCCTCACGCCTGCCGTCATGGAATTGCTCGGCGAATTCGTGGCGAAAAACGAAGGCGC
Organism: Akkermansia sp.; assembly: GCA_043785945.1. Taxonomy (GTDB): domain Bacteria; phylum Verrucomicrobiota; class Verrucomicrobiia; order Limisphaerales; family SIBH01; genus JANNGC01. The sequence goes on along the minus strand of JAYVWQ010000051.1, from coordinate 77 downwards.
GGGCGGAATCAGTCTGACGGCGGCTCTCACTCAGTTGGCCCGGCGCGAGCGTTATCTCGCGCATGAAGTCGCGGGCC
>JAYVWQ010000050.1:0-5511 GCA_043785945.1 Akkermansia sp. | reverse complement strand
CCCCGGGCTACGCGAAGCGTTTGGAGTGCGGTCGCTTTAGCGCCGCTTTCGACACAGTGGTAACGGCGGCCTGCGCCCAAAGTGACCCGGCGCGGTTTTTGTTTTGACAGCCCGGCGGTCTGCGAGTGCTATGCGCCCACATTCACGCAAAACTATGAACGCAAAATCATTTCTCATCGCCATGCTGGGCGCGGCGCTCGTCGCCGGCACCGGCATCGCGCACGCCGAACCCATCCCCGAGCAATACAAGCAGGGCGGCTTCGCCATCGGGGCCCAGGCCTACACCTTCAATCGCTACACCGTCTTCGAGGCGATTGAGAAAACCGCCACGGCGGGCGGCAAGGTCATTGAATTTTTCCCCGGCCAGAAACTGAGCAAGGAGGAGCCGACGGTTTCCTGGAACCACAATTCACCGGACGACGTCATCGCCAAAGTCCAGGCCAAGCTCAAAGAACATGGCATCAAGGCCGTGAACTACGGTGTGGTGGGCGGCAAGGACGAGGCCGAATGGCGGCAGATTTTTGCGTTCGGCAAGAAGCTCGGTCTCTACGGCATCACCACCGAGGACGTGCTGAAGCTCGACATCATCGAGCCGCTGGTGAAGGAGTTCGACATTCGCGTGGGCATTCATGACCACCCGCGCCAGCCCAACAAGCCCGACTACAAGGTCTGGGATCCGCATTACATCGTGGCCATGACCAAGGACCGCGACAAACGCATCGGCGCGTGCGCCGACACGGGCCACTGGCAGACCTCGGGGCTGAACCCGGTGTATTGCCTGCGCGTGCTCAAGGGCCGCATCATCAGCAGCCACCTGAAAGACAAGGTCGCCTACGGCCCCAGCACCGACACGCCCTATGGCACGGGCGTCGGCGAAATCCAGGCCTGTCTCGACGAGCTGAAGAAGCAGGGCTTCGAGGGCAACATCTCCATCGAGTACGAGTCCAACTGGACGGCGAACGTGCCGGACGTCACCAAGTGCATCGACTTCGTGCGCGCCTACAAGCCGGGTGGTAAATAGTTTTGCTTCGGGTCCGCTCCACCCAAGAAGGTCGTCCGCAAGGGCGGCCTTTTTTCGTCCAGTCCTGGGACCGTCCGGCTCCGGCCCGAGCCGTTCGTGCCCGAGGTTGCTTTCGCCGCCGGTTTCTCTTAACCACTCCGCTCGCGAACGGTCTGTTACCCAGCGCATGAAAATTGCCCAGTGCCTTGAATATCCAATCCAGCAGCATGGCGGGACGGAAGTCCTCGTCCGTGAACTGGTGCGCGGCTTGGCCGGAAGGCATGAGATTGTCCTCGTGTCGGACGACGATGACGAATCATGGCGCCGTTCCTCCGTGGGCGCGTTGGTGCGGGAGCACATCCCGTGGCGGCCCGGCTCCACGTTGGAGGAGGCTAAAAAACTCGCCGCCCAACTTCAGGCCCAGCAAATCGATCTCGCGCACTTTCACTTCGGCGGCACCTACGCCTGGGGCAGTCGGCGATGGAATTTCGCGCCGCCCATTCACCTGCACCGACTGGGGGTGCCCTGCCTCGCCACGAACCACGGCGTCTTCGGCGTGCTCGACGGCTACATCGGTCCGCAACGAAGCCTGCTGACCAAGCTGGCCTGTCTGCCGGCGGCGTGGGCCAGTCGGTTGCAACTCATCGCGCATCTCGAAGCCGAAGTCGCCGTGTCGATGAATGACTACCGCGCACTGCGGCGGCGCTTCTGGCCGCAGGGGGGGAAGTTCCGGCAGATTTACCACTCGCGCCTTCATGAGTCGGAAGCGTCTGGACCGAGGGCCGCAGTCGATCGAAAGAAAACAATCCTCTGTGTCGGCACCCTCGGCCCGCGCAAGGGCCAGCCCTATCTCGCGCGGGCTTTCGCGCAAATCGCCGGCGCTTTTCCCGATTGGAAACTCGTCTTCATCGGACGCCCCGGCGATAGCGGGATGGCCGCTGAACTGCACGCGATGATGGCCCGTCCCGAACTCCAGGGTCGCATCCAGTGGGTGACCCGTTGCACTGATGGCGAGTTGCAGGCGTGGTTTCAGTCCGTGGAAATTTATGCCATGCCTTCGCTGGATGAGGGACTGGGGCTGACCCTGCAGGAGGCGCTGTATCACGGCTGCGCTTGCATCGCGTCGCGCATCGGCGGCATTCCTGATTTGATTCAGCACGACGACAACGGCCTCCTCGTGGAACGCGCGAACGTGCCTGCACTGGCCGCCGGGCTGAGCCGGTTGCTGGGGGAAGCCGCGCTGCGGGAGCGGCTGCGCCTCCGGGGCCGCGCCTCCGTGCTGGAGAAAAATATGTTGGCCGAACGCATGGTCGCCCGTTACGAACAGCTTTATGCCGCTGTGATGAAATGATGACGCCCCCGAACGCATGGTAAAAACAATCCGATCTTTCGCCCGCCGGACACTGCCGGACCCCATTCGCCAGCCGCTGGGCCGCCTCCTGGCCCGAGTTGAGAACTGGATCGTCCGGCCCATTGAGGGCCTGATTTTTGATCTGAAGGGCGGGCGGTTTCAGGTTGATGGCTGCGTGCTGACCGTGCCGCGTCATCTGACCACGCGTGCTTATCGCGCCTGCTTTCTGCGGGGAGATTACGAGGAGGAGGAGCGCATCCTGATCAAACAGTTTGTGCAGGCGGAAGATCAGGTTTTGGAGTTTGGCGCCTGCCTCGGCATTGTTTCCTGCGTGACCAACCGGTTGTTGCACGATCAGACGCGGCATGTCGTGGTCGAGGCCAACCCCCGGCTCATCCCCTCGATCTACCAGAACCGGGCTTTAAACAAAGCGGGCTTTCTGATCGAGCATTGTGCCGTGAGCAACAAGCCAGAGGAGACCTTTTATCTGCACCCGGTCTTTATCGTGGGGGGCACGTCGCAGCGAAAATCCGAACACGCGGTGCGCCTGCCCGGCCGGTCCTGGCGTGAATTGGAGACGCGCTACGGTCCCTTCACCACGCTGATCATGGACATCGAAGGCAGCGAGCTGGATGTGTTGGAAGCGTCGCGCGACCTCCTCGCGCGATACCGGCTGGTCATCGTGGAGCTGCACGCCTGGGCGATTGGCGAAGACGGCGTGCAGCGTTGCCGCGACCTGCTGGCGGCGGCGGGGCTGCAATTCATGGAACGCGCCGGCATCACGGAGGCCTGGCAGAGAGGTGCGCCCGGCGCATGAAGGGTCCCAGCCAGTTTGTCGTCGCGACCCCCGGCCGTTCCGTGTGCGACGACAATGCGCGCGCCCTCTTTCATCATCAGGCGCTGCGTTTCATCGCCCTGGGCACGCGGCGCGGCACGGCGGGAATTCCGCCCAGCCACACGCGCCTAAAGCCCCTCCTCGGCCTGTTGAACTACGTGGGGGCCAAAACTTTTTCGGCCTATCGTTCCGAGGCCTTCCGCTTTTCTTTGCTGCCGTGGTTTGATGCGTGGGTGCAGCGGCAGTTGCGCGAAGGCGACCACATCATCTCCAGCTACGGCTACACGAACGCCTGCTTCCAGTGGGTCCGCGCGCACGGTGGAAAAACCTTCGTTGATGCGGGCAACTCCCATCCACAAAACTTTTGGAACGTGCTGACCGAGGAGCATCGCCGCTGGAAGTGCGACCTGCCGCCGGTCTCGCCCTTCTGGCACGAACGCTCCGTGGCCATGATGGAGCATGTCGATTACGTGCTGTGCCCCAGCTCCTTTGTGCGCCAGTCCTTCCTGGCGCGCGGCTTCGCGCCCGAGCAAATCCTGACCAACATCTACCCGGTCAACCTGGCCTGTTTTGTGCCTGCTCCGGAACCGCGTCCGAGGACGCGGCCGCTGACGATTATTTCCACGGGCGCTTTGTCCCTGCGCAAGGGGACGCCTTACCTGCTGGAGGCGTTTCGAATCGTGCATCGCCGCCATCCGTCCGCGAGATTTCTACTGACGGCTGGGATTCATGATAGCGTCCGCGCCCTTGTGAAGAATTATTCTGACCTGCCCATCGACTGGTCACCCTCGCTCCCGCATCCGCAACTCGCCCGGCGCCTGCAAAGCGCGGATGTGTTTGTGCTGCCTTCGCTGGAAGAGGGACTCGTCCGCACCGCGCTGGAAGCGATGGCCTGCGGCTTGCCCGTCGTGCTGACGCCGAACACCGGCACGTCCGATCTGGTGCAGCCCGGTGTGAACGGCGAGATCGTGCCGATCCGCGACGCGGCCGCGACGGCGGAGGCCATTTTGAAACTGGGCGACCTGGCCCTGGCCCGGCGCGCCGCGCCGCAGCGGATGTTCGATGCGACGGCGCTTTCTTTCGACCACTTCGAGCGCGCCTTCCTCGCGCAGTTGCAGGAACGCAACTTGGTCTCCGCCGACACCGTCGGCTCGACTTCGCACGCATGAATTCACCTGACATTCCACTCGTCGCCGTCACGGGGGCTTTGCCGCTGGGAGGCAGCTCGACATTTTTGGTGAACCTCGCGCGAGCCTTCCGTGCCCGAGGGCTGGTGCTGCCCATCGTCGTCCTGTCCGAGGACAACGCCTATGCCCGTGAGTTCGCCGCGCTGGAAACTCCAGTGACCCTCATTCCGCATCGGAGTAATATTTACGAAGACCGGTTGCGGCTGGCCTACGAAGCCGTGGCCTCCTGGCGACCGCGCGCGGTGCTGGCCTGTCTCGGAGGCGAAAGTTTTGAAGTGTTGCGCTTGGTGCCGCCCGGCGTGGCCCGGCTGGGCATCATCCAGTCTCATGATCCCGGACCCCACGAAGCCGTCCGGCTCTACGCGAAGTGGATCGACACCGTGGTGGGCGTGTCGCAAACGATCTGCGAACATGTGCGGACGGCTCCCTCCGTCGCCCCCCGGCGAGTGGAGAAGATTCCCTACGGCATCGCCTTTGGCCCGGCGGTGGAACGGCCGGCCACGCGGGCCGAGGAACCCCTGCGGATTATTTATCTCGGTCGGTTGATCGAGGAGCAGAAGCGGGTCAGCCGGCTGGCGGAATTGATCCAACTACTCAGCGCGCGCGGCGTGAATTTTCGTTTTACCTTCGCGGGCCGTGGGCCCCAGCAGCCCGCGCTGCAAGCGGCGCTGGCGGGAAGGGCGGAGGTCACATTTCTCGGCGAAGTGCCCACGGACGCGGTGCCCGCGCTGCTCGCCGCGCAGGATGTGCTGGTGCTGCTTTCAGACTACGAAGGGTTGCCCCTCAGTTTGCTCGAGGCGATGGGCGCGGGCGTGGTGCCGGTCGTTTCCGATCTGGAGAGTGGCATTCGCGACGTGGTGACGGAGCAGACGGGCGTGCGCGTGCCCGTGGGCGACGTGAGCGCGGCGGCCGGCGCGCTCGTGGGTCTGGCGCAAGACCGGGCGCGGCTCGCGACTCTCTCCGCAGCGGCCGCGCAGAGCGTACGGACGGAATACAGCGCGGCGCGGATGGCGGAAAAATACCTGCAAGTGATCGGGCCGCTCGCGACCACGCCCGTCCTCTGGCCGGTCGAAGTCCCGGTGCCTGTGCCCCTCGGGATAGAGCGTCCGTGGCTGTATCAAGGACTGCCGCGCGTGGC
>JAYVWQ010000049.1:0-3246 GCA_043785945.1 Akkermansia sp. | reverse complement strand
TTGAAAAAGCTCTCACCCCACCCTGACGAAATCGACAAACGCATCGCCGAGGTGCGGGCCGGTCAGCCGCTGGAAGAGAAATGATTTTTCCGCCGCCTACTTTGCGTGCGGCGTTTCCGCGTAGTGCTTGCGCAGCAGGTCTTCGCCAAAGTCGTTGTTGAAGTCGCGCCAGACGGCGTGGATGTGGTTGGCGTCGTTCTGGGTGTTGTCGTACTCGATGAGGAAGGTCGGCCCCTGCACGCGGTAGTAATGCGGGTCGCCCTTCTCCAGACCACCAGCCCACGCGAAATACACCTTGTCCCAGCCAGCCTGATCGATCTTTTTGTAGTCAGCCTCGGCGAGTTCGCCGCGCAGGCGGTTGACGTAGGCTTTGATCAGGCCCTGCAACTGCGCCTGCTGATCCTTGGTCAGTTTCCCGGCCGCGATGCCCGCCGTTTCCAGCGGCAGGACTTTTTGTTTGTTGGCCGTGATCATTTCCTTGGGCGCGGTGGTGTCGTAGATGGCGGCCTTGCGCTGTTCGTCGTTGAGCGACTTGATGAGTGCGCGGCCCAGATCCTCGTCTTCGGCCAGCACGCGCAAACCCTTGCGCGGTCCGGCGCGGACCTCGGCGGGATTGGTGCCAAGGAAGGAAGGCGTGCCCGAGAACATCTCACCCTTGATGATGGTGAAGTTGGCGGAGAAATGATGGCCCTCGACGCGCCAGCCCCAGGTGCCGGTGGCGTCGGGCTTGCCGAAGATGGAGACATAATAAAGTTCACCGTCGCGCACCATCGTGCCTTTGCCGGCCTCGAGTTCCTTGAGCACCGCTTCGAGGCTGATGATGTTGGTGGCCTTCTGATAGCCCTGCGCACTCAGTCCGCTGCGGAGCAGCGCGTGGGCGGTGGCGCGCTGGTCGGGCGTCATTTTTTGCAGGGTCAGCCCTTTGCGAATCTTCGGGATGAAGAACCAGTTCGGGCGCTCCTCGCTTTTGAAATCAAACGTGGCGGCGGTGCGCTGCTCGGGGGTGAGGGCATCAAGGAACTTATTCGCGGCGGCGGCCATCTCCTCGCCGGCGACGTGGGCGCGGGCGGTGAGGGCGAAACAGATCGCGAGCAGGGGCAGAAGCAGCTTTGGTTTCATGGGCGCAAGTCAATGGCAACGGCGGGCAAAGGCAAACGGAAAATGCGTTCTTCCGCCCCTAAATAATTGGCTTCCTCATGAATAGCGCGCGGGCCTCTTCGTCCGCAAACATCTAATGGCGCGGGCCGCGTGCGCGCGGTACGGTGCCATAATTCAAATGCTGATCCGTTTCTTTAGTTTGTTGTTGTTGGTGACGCTGGTGGGCGGCTGTAAAAAGTCGTCCCCGGCTTCGTCCGCGCGAACCTCCGTCCCCGCCTCGCGCGCCGACTACGCCAAGGACATCCGCCCCGTGCTTGATGAGTATTGCTTCAGTTGCCACAACGACAAGAAGCACAAGGGCGACGTGGTACTGGACAAATTTGCTGACGAAGCCGCCGTGATGGCCGACCGCGCGGTGTGGGAAAAGGTGTTGAAGAACATCCAAGCCCGGCAGATGCCGCCGGAGGAGAAGCCGCAGCCCAAGGACGAGCAGCGCCAGCTTGTGCTCAACTGGATCGAGACCAAACTCTTCGCTGTCGATTGCGCACATCCCGATCCGGGCCGCGTGACCATCCGCCGCCTGAACCGCGTGGAATACAACAACACCATTCGTGATCTCGTGGGCGTGGATTTTCATCCGGCGGATGATTTTCCGGCGGACGACGTGGGCTACGGTTTTGACAACATCGGCGACGTGCTTTCCATGCCGCCCATCCTGCTGGAGAAATATCTCGCGGCGGCGGAGCGCATTCTCGGCGAGGCCATCTCCGCACCCGGTGGCAAAGCGCGCGTGAGATCCTTTGCCGCCGTGGCCATGGACGGCACGGCCAAGGGCGGCGCTTACACGAGCAACATTCGCAGCCTGACGACCAAGGGCGACATCTTCCTCGACTACCCGTTTCCCACGACGGGCGAATACACTTTGCGCGTTCGCGCTTTTCAACAAGGAGCCGGGGACGCGAAGGCGAAGATGGTCGTGCGTCTCGCCGGGCAGGATGTGCAGACCTTCGAGGTGAACGCGAACGAGCAAAGCCCGGAAGTGTATCAGGTGAAGCTCAAGGCCGATGCCGGCCCCAAGCGTCTTTCCATCGGCTTCCTCAATCCCTTCTCCAGCACCAACATGGAGGCCGCCAAAAAGGATGACCCCAAGGCGAAGCCCAAGCCGCGCGTCAAAACCCGCCGCCTCATGGTCGAATACGTCGAGGTGACGGAGCCGACCAACGCCGTGCGCGAACTGCCCGAGTCGCATCGCCGCATTTTTCTCTGCCAGCCGGGGAGTGGATCGAAGGAGTCGTGCGCACGGGAAATCATCGGGCACTTTGCGCACCGCGCTTTTCGCCGGCCCGTGACGCCGGAGGAAACGGATCGCCTCATGCGCATCTATGCGCTGACGCAGAAGGAGGGCGAGACCTTTGAACGTGGAGTGCAAATCACGTTGCAGGCTGTGCTCATCTCGCCGCACTTTCTTTTCCGGGGCGAGATTTCCCCGGAGCCGAACAATCCAAAGATTGTCCACACCGTTAACGACCACGCCCTCGCGGCCCGGCTCTCGTATTTCTTGTGGAGCAGCATGCCGGATGCGGAGCTTGCCTACCTCGCGGAGCGTGGCGAGCTGCGTAAGCCCGGCGTCATTGATGCGCAGGTCAAACGCATGTTGAAAGACCCCAAGGCTGTCGCGCTGGTCGATAACTTCACCGGGCAATGGCTGCAAATCCGCAACCTCACCAAGGTCACGCCCGACACGAACAGCTTTCCCAGCTTCAACGAGGATCTGCGCGCCGACATGGAGCAGGAGACGGAAATGTTTTTCGCCGCCATCATGCGCGAAGATCGGAGCGTGCTCGATTTCATCGACGGACGTTACACCTTCGTGAACGAGCGCCTCGCCCAGCACTACGGGCTTGAGGGCGTGAAGGGCGGCGAGTTCCAGCGCGTGGCCTTCAAGGACAAGGCGCGCGGCGGCGTTCTCACCCACGCCAGCATCCTCACCATCAGCTCCAATCCCACGCGCACCTCGCCGGTGAAGCGCGGCAAGTGGGTGCTCGACAATCTGCTCGGCACGCCGCCGCCGCCGCCGCCGCCGGACGTGCCGGACTTGAAGGACGGCAAGGAACTCTCCGGCACGGTGCGCCAGAAGATGGAGCAGCA
>JAYVWQ010000048.1:0-6432 GCA_043785945.1 Akkermansia sp. | reverse complement strand
CCGCCGGAGTAAACCGGCGGGCTGTAGGAGGCCGACCAGTTGCCCACCCGGCTGTTGTCCTGGTTGGGGTCAATGACCTGCAAGGAGGAGCCGGTGCCGGACGCGGCGAGGGGCCAGGGCAGCGAGCTGTCGTAACGGACCTTGTCCACCACCAGATCGAGAGCGTTGGTCGTGGCACTGGGGCGGATGAGGGTGAGCGTTTCACCATCGGACTGGAGCGAGCCGCTGAACTCGGCGAGCACCGGGATGGTGGGACCGTATTTCACGCTGAAGGCCGTCCGGCTCTTGGCGAGGACGACGAAAGAGCGCGGCCGGATGATGCTGCCCGAGGGGAAGGTGAAGTTAAGCCCGTTGAGGCGCCATCCGCTGAGGTCAAAGGTGACGTTGGTATGGTTGTTAAACAGCTCGAGATATTCGGCATCCGGGGTGAGCGTGGTGTACATGATTTCGTTGAAAACAATGAATCCAACCGGGCTGGGAACCGGGTTGGCGAAAGTCACGTTGACCAGATTGGTGGCTCCGACGGCGCGTTGATTTTCATCGTAGGCACTCAAGGCCAACTGAGTGCTGTTCGTCACCGGGACGGTGGCTGTCCAGGCCGTGGTGGTGGTCCAAACCACGGGCCAGAAAGCGCCATTGACGCGAATTTCTGTGATCTCCAGCGGGGCCGTGCCGGTGATGGTGATCAGGTTGGTGGTGCCGGTGACGTTGGGAGTGGAGACGGTGAAATTGGCCACATCGGCGGCGGTCACCTCGGCGGCAAGCGCAGCGCGGGCCGTGACGATGTAGGACTTGACGGCAGAACCTGGAGTGGCCGGGGTGATGCCGTTGGCCGTGATGGCCGCAGTGCGGGCGTCAATAACAGGATCGACGTTGGCCGCGAGCATGGGGGCGTTAGGCCCGACCGCCAGCTTCTTGTAAGCCCGCAGCCAGGCGCGACGGAAGGGCGGGTAGCTGTTGAGGGTGATCATGCTGGGATCTGAACCGTTGGATTGGTAGAGGTTCACGCCGGGACCATCCGAACCGCTGTTCCCGAGCACGATGTTGTAGTCCCAGATAAACTGTTTCCATTTTCCGTTCTTGGGTTTGTACCCGTAGGTGTTCTGGGCGTTGCGGTTGCCGAAGCTGTCCCAATTGCCGACGGCGTGCTCGACGGCAAACATTTTGGCCCACTGATCCACATCAACCAAGGCACTGAAGCTCTGCCAATAGAGGGGGGAACTGGAAGGCAAGCTCGCCGCCTGCGCGAGGGCAAAAACTTCGTCATAGTCGTTCGCCGTCTGGTCCGCACTGCGGGCCAGCCAGTTGTGGCGGTAGGCGGCTTTTTTCAAGGCGTTGTTCGTGCTGGTCAGGAGGTTGATCTGGCACCAGCGATTGTTGTTAAACGCGGCCTGTCCGGCTCCGGTCACAGTCACGTCATCCCATTCAAACCAAGGTTGAATTTTGTAGAGGCGACCCACGTTTTCGTCAGGATAGAATTCGTCGATCATTTCTCCGCTGGGGCGCTGCGAATCTTCCATCAACTGGTTGGCTCCGCCCTTGCGGTTGCCGTTCACATACATGGCGAAATAACGGCGGTAGAGGTAGGGGATGCCGATTTTGCGCACGAGCCAGAAGGAGATTTGCTCGCGCATGATGGACGTGTCGTCGAAGGCTCCATTGCCGGGCGCGTGCAGCTTGTTGAAGCTGTCGGTGCCCAAATACATGTCGTCCTTGGGCACGGTGGCCTGGTAGTGGACGTTGCCCGTGACCGGCGAACTATTCTGGGTCTGGTGGTAGGGACTGCCGCCGTAACGGGCACCCATGTTGTAAATGACGCGGTAGTTGCCGATGACCAGCGTGTTGTCCACGTCCTGATTGCTCACCGCCGGACGGCCTGTGTAGATGTTGATGTTGTTCTGGCTGATCCACATGCGATAGACGGCGAAGCTGGAGGCGAATTGAGGATCGGCAAACCGAACTAAAGCCTCGCGGCCTTGCGTGGCGGCATTTTCCGGGAACTGGCTGGAACTGCCCCAGCGGTCGGTCGCCTGCACATAAAAAGCGATCATCGCCCCGGAAGCCTGGCCGGGCAGGGTGGCGCTGTAGATACCGTCCCGGGCCACGAAATCACCGTTGGTGCCATTGTCGTTCATGGGCAGCGAGGTGAAGGAGGAGGCGGGGTCCAGGCGGTAGAGGAGAGTTACGTTTGTCGCTCCATCCGGATCGTGAACGCGGGCTGAGATGACGACGGGTTCGCTGGCGGCTGGGAGCACCGGAAAGTGCCGGAGGTCGGCGATGGCCGGGGCGTTGTTGGTCAAGGCGCGGCTGTTCGGCAAACCTGGGGTGCCGAGATCCAGCGGGACGGTCAGGCGACCATAGGCTTCCATAAAGTTGCCTCGGAGGCGCAGGAGCAATTCCGGCCAGCCTCTTTGCCAGCGGGCGTAGGCGCGCATGGTCACCACGGTCTGGGCCAGGGCGGGGATGGCCACACGAATGCGGTTGCCGCCGGTGTCGCCGTTGCCGGTGGAGCGAATGTGGAGGGACTTCGTTCCGGTGCGTCCGCTGTTCTCCAGACTGGTGGCAACGTGGTTGCCTTGGGCCACCCAGGGCGAAATGCCTGTTTCAAAACCCGGGTTAACGAGCACGACCGCGCTGCCGGTGGTGAGGTTGGTGATGATCATCACATCGTCGAGCAGACATTCGCCTTCACCCAGCATGATGACTTCGAGACGGTCCACCGGACTGCCGGAGGGCCACGTTTGCCCCAGATCCATGAAGCCGGTTTGCTCCACGAGGGTCCACGGAGCTTTGCTGGTTTCATCGCTGTCGCCCCAACTGAAGGCCATGCGATGATTGGAGCGGGCATCGATCAACTCCAGGCTGCTGCCGCCCTGATTGGCCCATTGGCCCCAGCGACCGCCAATCTTGTAGCTCACCTCATCGACCACGATGTAATCGGCGTTGGTGGTGATGGTCAGGCCGTTGGTGGTGTAGTTGTAATCCGGCTTGGCAATGGCCACGCGTTCGCCGGAGCGGGAAAGCTTGCCGCCGAAGTTGCCGAAGCAGTTGCTCGGGTTGAGCTGGACGTAATGGGCGAGCAGGTTGGTGAAATTTCTCGCCACCACCACGTAGCCCTGCGCGGGAAGGACGGCCCCGGCGGGAAATTTGAAATCAATCCCGGCGGTGAATCTGTAATCCCGGAGGTTAATCGCATTGGTTCCCTTGTTGAACAGTTCGACAAATTGATCCTCGGATGATTCGGAAATGGGACCGTACATGATTTCGTTGATCACCACGTCATCCACTCGTGGGGCCGGGTTGGTGGCCCCGGGCGTGACGACGGCGAGCCGGAAGAAATCCTTCGCGCCGTCCGGGTAGCGCCCCATGGCGACGCCGTTTTCCTGGGCCTCATACTTCACGACATCGATCAGGCGAGTCTGGTCGGGGTTGCGGAAGTAAATCGTCTCGCCCGCCGCCTGGAGCGCGAAGATGAGCTGATTCTGGTCGAAGGAAATGAAGCCGCCCGCCGCCAGAACCGTGTTCGTGGGGATCTGAAAATAGTTCGTGCTGGCCTTGTTCGTACTGGCCTCGTCGCTCAGCCAGCAGCCCGAGATGTCCACCGGGGCGTTGCCGTGGTTGTACAGCTCGATGTAATCAAGCGACGGCAAATCCGTGTGGGCGAGGAACTCGTTGATCACGACGGCGTTGAGGCCGGTGCGGGTCTTGAGTGGTTCGTGCTGGCCGGGCGAGCCGCCGGTGCGCGCGCTCACGTCCCAGGATTGCGGATCGTTCTGGCCGTAGGAGGGCCGGGCCAGGACGAGGGAATGGCCGGTGCCGTCCGCGCCCGGGGTCCAAGGCGTTTCATTGGAGTAAGCCACTTCGAGGAGAATCGCATCCACTTCGCTGCGCAGGCGAACCGTGCCCTTGCTGGGCAGGCTGTTCGTGAAGGGACCGAGCACACCGGTCAAGCCCGGCGTCACGCTCTGCAAATAGGACGGATTCTTCGCCACCACGAGCAGCGCGCCGCCCTGCATCACGGTGCCGGCGGGGAAGGTGAAATCAATGTCGCCCGCCAGCCGGTAACCGCTGATGTCTTCATAGAACGGGTTGGAATTATAAATCTCCACGAACTCCAGGCTGTTGGTGTTCGCGCTGGCCACGGGGTTGTACATGATTTCCGAAATGACCAGCGGCGTGGTGCGGGCCGTGGCGGCAATCGGCTCGGAAGCGAAATCCACCGCCGTCACGACCGTGGCGGGGCCGGTGAGGGTGTAATCGCGGAACTGGGCCGACGTCGTCTGGCCGGCGTTATGGCTGGTCACGGCGAATCCGAGATAGGGATTGCCGATGGCCAGGGTCACCGAACCCAGTTGCACCCAAATCAGGCCGTCCGTGCTGGCGAAACCGGTGAAGACATCGCCCACCCGCCGGAGCCGGAGCCAGGTCTCGGGATAATTAGCCGGAAAGGCCCCGGCGGAAACGGCCCCGGCTCCCGTGGTGGCGCGGGATTGAAAGAAACATCCAGCCCCCACGGGCGCGGCCACGACGGCGGCGAAGGCGCTGTTCCCACTCAAACTCTCGCGGGCCATGAACGCAGCCTTGGCCCACGGGTCGGTCAGCCCCAGACTGGCCACGCGCACCTTGAGATCAAACGCCCCCGACTTCTGCAGGTAGCCGAAAGTGAATTGATCGGAGGTGCCGCCGATGTCGCTCCCCGCTCCGGTCATGTCAAAAGCCGTGCCCGATAGGACGTTGAGCGAACCGCCCAGCACCGGGAACCCGACATTGGCCGTCGAGTAATTAAGCGCCGCGAAGTTGATCTGGCTGTTCGCCGCGATCACGTTGCCCGCCGCCGAAAGGTCTCTCACCCCATTCACGGTCAGCGTGTAGGTGCTGCCCACGAGCTGCGGCTGGGTGAACAGGGTCAGGTTGGTCAGGTCGGGGGCCAGAGTCGCATTCGTGATGACGAGAACCCCGGAGAGATTCGTGATGGTGTAGTTGGCCAGATTGGTGGACGTGGCCGCCGTGACCGGCTCCGAGAAAGTCACCAGCACCAGACTGCCGCCGGAACTGACCGCGCTCACCAGCGCTGGGGCGATGGTGTCAGCGTTCACCGTCAGGATCGCCACGCTGCTGGTGGCAGAGTAGGTGACATTGCTGGCCACATTCTGCGCGATGACTTTGAAGCCCACCCCGCTGTAGTAGAGCGGTGCGGACGGAATGCCGTAGGTAAGATTCGTCGCGCCTGGAATGGCCACGTCATTCGTGTACCATTGCAAGGTCGGCGGCAGATAACCGCTCAGTTCCACGGTGAAGGATGCCGGAGCCAGCTCCGTCACGGTCTGGCTTTGGGGTTGCGCGGTGATGGCCACCGGCAGTTGTGTTCCGGGCGTCGCCGTCACAGAGAAATTGTCGATCTGGCAGGGGGAATCGGTGGCCGCGCCATTGTCATCAGCCCACATTATGTAGAGAGGAGTGCCGGCCGGCCACGCGAGACTCAGCGTGGCGGTCAGTCTCCCCGGCGAGGCAGAGGAGAAAGCTGGGATGACCGTCCAACTGTTCGCCGCCCCGCTCAGGCTGTAATAGGCGCGGTGCCCCTCCACTTCTTCGGCGACGGCGGCCGGTTTGGCAAAGTCGTAGCCAATGTTCACGGCGATGGCCTCCACGCCCAAACTATTGGTCAGCGTACACATCAAAAGCGTGGCGCCGTTGCCCGTCGGGCGCGTCTGCACGTAGAGACCCACGGAACTCCACGAAGCCGGACCAAGGATGGGCGGCGGATCGCCCGCATCCGAGGAAAGCGCCGTATTGATGCTGCTGGCAGCGACCGCTGTAGCCGCTGCATCCAGGGCCACCGCAGTGGCGTAGTCGCCGTTGCCAGCTCCTATGGAAAATGTGGCCCAATCCGCCACCACCGGCTGAACGCCGAAGCCATTGGTATAACCACCCGCCCCGACCGAAGCCGCGTGGATGACCGACGTGAAACTCGCCGCCGCGAAGAAAACGGCGACAAGGATATTTAACCTGATTGTAACGTGGTGGATGCGGTTCATAATTGTTGAGATCGATTACGGTTGGCTTGGTCAGCGAAACGGAGACAAAAAAACAGACGACGAGATGACAATATCTCGTCGGGCGCAAATAAAATGAAGCACTTGGCTCATTGGGTTGCAGGCAAGCTACTGATGTCAGTGAGAAAAGCAAGAGTACACCCCGCCAACCTGAAAAAAACTGGGAAGTTGTGCCTGAAGTGAGTGACCCAGGTAGGCGGATGGCGTCGGGCTGCGCAAGCCTTGTGGTCCTTGCGTTTCGCCCAAACAGGAGGGTCACGAATGTGGCTCAACTCCCGCCTCTAGAGCCTGTCATGCACTTTGTTCAAGCGGGCGTGTGAGAAATAAAGCTGTACGAACGGGGCACTTACGGGCATCAAGCTCGGGATGGCGAAATTAC
>JAYVWQ010000047.1:0-10157 GCA_043785945.1 Akkermansia sp. | reverse complement strand
GTAATTTCGCCATCCCGAGCTTGATGCCCGTAAGTGCCCCGTTCGTACAGCTTTATTTCTCACACGCCCGCTTGAACAAAGTGCATGACAGGCTCTAGGATTTCCCCCACCCTCTCCACTGTTAGAACGGCGTCCGGCACAAGTGGATGTGGAGTGAGGATATTTGCGCGCAACAGCGCGTAAATTCCGTTAGCCAGCCAGTTCGGACGCAACACGGTGGTGTCGTGTAAGCGCGGATCGCGCGCGTAATTTAACGCCACACCCAGTTCGTCCATTGCGGCGGCTAGCGCCTCTTGTTGTTTCGGATCATCCTCGTGCAGTTCCGCGCAACGTTTAGCGTAATCTTTGTAATCTAGGAACGGCTCTTTCATCCCTTCCAACCACTTTTTGATCTCCAGCCACTTCACAGGAAAAAGCTTCTTCGGTTCTGGCATGGCAGCAGCGGCATCCGTGAGGGCGCGGCGCAGGTTCTCAATCGTCGCGTTTGCGCCAGGCACTTCGCTTTCCGGGGAGCACTCGGTAGCCACCCAAGCGACGATGGGAGCGTAGTCGCGCTCAAGCGCAGCTCGTGCCAGCGGGCGGCTGATGCCTTTGCTTTGGTTAAGGGCCACCACGACGGGCGCATCGCCAGCATAACTGCGGAGAAGTTGGAGCCAGTAAGTGAGGTCGCGTTCGACATCGTTGGTGCGCTGTTCGACCACGAGCAGATAAAGGCAGCGCTGACGCAGGAAGAACTCGTGCATGGCGTGTAGCACATGCTGGCCACCAAAATCCCAGACCCGCGCCAGCAACTTGCCTTCAGTGCAATGCAGATTGAGAGGCTGGATGTCGATGCCGTGCGTCTCAACCTCATTGAGCTTCATAGGCTCGCCGCGCAGTCGCTTGATGAGCGTGGTCTTCCCGGACTTCGGGCGGCCCACAACGATGAGACGAAGTTCATTCAGCGCCCGCCCCTTGGAGCCGCGTGTGGAGAAGTAATAGTCCAGGATCTCCCGTGGCGGTTTCGGACGATTGCCCAACCCGGACTCTGCCCAAGGCGGCCCGAGCACCTCGTCAGGCAGACCGAGGTGGGGATTTCCATGAAGACAGAGTTCCCGCAGCCTGTACAAGTCCAGCATCGTTTCTGGTAATGCCGTCAACTGATTGTTCGAGGCGGCGAGTCCATGTAGTTGGGCCAACTGCCCCAGCACCCCCGGCAGTATCGCCAGTTGGTTATTTGAGACAATGAGTTGCTGAAGCTGAGTCCATTTCCGCAGTGCTCTCGGCAGTGCTGTCAGTCGGTTGCCCGACGAATTGAGTAAATGAAGCTTGGTCAATTGCTCCATAGTTTCTGGCAGCACCGTCAGCAGGTTGCCCGAGACGTCGAGATCACCAAGCTGGGTTAACCGCCCTAGAGCATCAGGCAGTGCGGTCAATTGATTGTACGAGACATTGAGCTGCTCCAAACTGGTCAATTGTCCCAGCAACTCCGGCACTACCGCTAGCTGATTATGGGAGACATCGAGATGCCGGAGCTGCTTCAACTGCCAAAGTTCATCAGGCAGTTCACTCAATCCGAGAAGCTGGAGATCAAGATGGGCGTTGTTCCATTTCGCTGCCTCAACAATGCGTCGTTTGGCGTATTGGTATGCTTGGTCCCTTGCCATTTCGTTTTCCTATTCTCTCGTTTGGCCCTGGTGTGGTGGACGGCGGCCCGCGTCGTCTGACTCTTTGCTGGGGAACAATTGCCCGCTGACGCAGGTATTCTCGGCTAGGGTATGCCTTTCATGATCGGAGAACTGTGAATAGCCCCTGTTAGTGATGGTTTCGTTCGTAATGCGTTCCCAAGAAGGGCTCATGTGCTGTGACGGCACCGTGCCGAGGCAGTGGAATCATGTCAATCAGTTTGGGGTGTAGCTTCTGACGCCTGCTTGTTCCTCAGCCGTCTTTAATTCGGATGCGGCAAAAGAATTCTTCCGCCCGAACCGCCGCGCGTTTTACGCTCGCGCCTCACATGGAAACCATTTCATTGGGTCGCAGTTCAATGCAGGTGAGCCGGCTGGCCTACGGGTGCTGGCGCATTCTCGGTCACGAAGGCGCGGAACCGAACGCCGGACGCGAAGCCGCCGCGCGTCAGGCCGTGACCGCCGCCTACGAAGCGGGCTACACCTTTTTCGATCACGCGGACGTCTATGCGGATGGCGCAGCGGAGAAAGTTTTTGGCGATGTTTTGAACCAGGTGGCGGGGATGCGCGAGCGCATCATCATCACGACGAAGTGCGGCATCCGGCGCAAGGGCGTGCCGAAGAGCGACTCGCCGTATCGCTACGATTTTTCCGCCGCGCACATCATCGCGTCGTGCGAGCAGTCGCTGCGGCGGTTGGGCGTGGAGACGATTGATATTTATCAGCTGCACCGGCCCGACTACCTGATGGACCCGGCGGAGGTGGCGGGGGCGTTCAGCCAGTTGAAGGTGCAGGGCAAGGTGCGGGAATTCGGCGTGAGCAACTTCCGTCCGTCGCAACTGACCGCGCTGCAACGGGCCTGTCCCTTCCCGCTGCTCGTGCATCAGGTGGAGATCAGCCTCGACCATCTGGAACGCTTTCACGACGGCGCGCTCGATCAATGCCTGGCCGAGCAAATCGTGCCGCTGGCCTGGAGTCCGCTGGCGGGCGGGCGGCTCTCCGACCTGCTGCCCATCGACATCAACAGCCCCGACCACGCGCGGCGCATCGGCGTGCGCGAGACGCTCGACGACATCGCGCGCGACCACGGGGTGAAGCGCACCCTCGTGGCGCTGGCCTGGCTGTTGCAGCATCCGGCGAAGATTATTCCCATCATCGGCAGCGCCAAGCCGGAGCACATCCGCGAGGCGGCGCAAGCCGATGCGGTCCGGCTCTCGCGGGACGAGTGGTACCGGCTCATGGAGGCGGCGCGCGGGGAACGGCTGCCCTAAATTGCGGATTTCAAATTGCTGATTGCGGATTAAACCTGTGAGCACACCACACGCAACGAACGACACTCCCGCCGCCCTCGGCTACCGCATGCCCGCCGAGTGGGAACGCCACACCGGCACCTGGTTTTCTTGGCCGCAGCCGGAAGGCATCAGCTTCCCCGGCAAGTACGACACGGTGCCGCCGGTTTATGCCGAACTGATCAAACATCTCGTGCAGGTCGAGGATGTCCACATCAACGTCTGGCACGCCGAGATGGAGGCGTGGGTGCGCGAGCTTCTGCGCAAAAACGGCACGCCGCTGGAGCGAGTTTCCTTCCACCACTTCCCCGCCTACGAACCGTGGTGCCGCGATCATGGACCCATCTTTCTCGTGCGCGAACGCGAGGGACGGCACGAGCGCGCCATCGTCGATTGGGGCTACAACGCCTGGGGCGGCAAGTATCCGCCCTTTGATCTCGATGACGCCGTCCCGCAGCACATCGCGAAGCTGCGCGGGCTGCCGCTCTTCTCACCCGGCATCGTCATGGAGGGCGGCTCCATCGAGGTGAACGGCTGCGGCACGCTGCTCACCACCGAGGCGTGCCTGTTGAACCCGAACCGCAATCCGCACTTGAACCAGGCGCAGATCGAGCAATACCTCCGCGACTACCTGGGCGTGACGAACATCCTCTGGCTCGGCGACGGCATCGTGGGCGACGACACGGACGGTCATGTGGATGATCTGACGCGCTTCGTGAATCCCACGACCGTCGTGACCGTGGTGGAGGAAGACCCGGCGGATGAGAATTACGAAATCCTGCAGGACAATCTCCGTCGGCTCCGCACTCTGCGCGATCAGGATACGCGTCCGTTGCGCGTAGTGGAACTGCCCATGCCGCGCCATTTAGAACACGACGGCCAGCGTCTGCCCGCCAGCTACGCAAACTTTTATATCGCCAACGGACTCGTGCTCCTGCCGACCTACCGCGACCCGAATGACCGCCGCGCGCTGGACATTCTCCAGCGCGAGTTCCCGGACCGACGCGTGGTGGGCGTGGATTCCATGGAACTGATCTGGGGCCTCGGCTCCTTCCACTGCATCAGTCAGCAGGAACCAGCCTGAAGAACCGTTCTTGTCTCCCTCTCCTCCACGCGGAGTGGAGGAGAGGGCCGGGGAGAGGAGGTGCCCAGGAAAGCCAACGCGTGGAACAACTCAGCCGCCCCTCTCCCCAACCCTCTCCCCGCTCGTGCCTCGCAGGGCGAGGGAGCCGGACACGTCGGGTTTAAGAACAGGGTCGAGACGCGCCCACTGTTCCCGGCACGAAACAAAATTTCTCACCCTTGCGGAGCAAATGCGCTTCACTCCCGTCCAAGACATTATGAAACGGATTTTCAACTTCGCGGCGGCCGGATTGCTGGCCGGCTTTCTCGGCCTCTCGGTGGCGCAGGCCCGCGTCAAACTCGTCGCCCTGCCCGAGCGTGCCCGCGTCGTCGTCTCGCTCAGCAACCCCGACGCCACGCTCGTTGAGGAGGAGCGGCTCATCACGCTTCAGAAGGGCGTTAACAAGGTGGATTTCTCCTGGCGCGGCGTGAACATCGACGGCACCAGCATCCAGGTCCGCCCGCTCACCCATCCCGCCGACGTGAAGGTGCTGAACACGAGTTATCCGCCCAACGAGAACGCGCTCATCTGGGAAATCGCCAGCCCCGCCGCGCAGGAGGAGCGCGTGCGCATTTCGTATCTCATCACCGGCCTGACCCGCGAGGTCACCTACCGCGCCGTGGCCGAGCCGAATGAGAAGTCGCTGACCCTCCGCAATTATCTCCGCCTGCACAACAACTCCGGCGAAGACCTGACCGACGCCGAGGTGAGCCTAGGCTACGGCGCAAACTTCAAGAAGACCATTGCGCACGAGGAAGTTTTGGAAATGCTCTCTGAGCGCATCGAGGGTCTGCCGGTCAAGAAGGTGCTCACTTGGGATTCCGCCACCGCGCCGTGGGACCCGGAGTATCAGAAGAACACCGTGGGCATCCCGCTCAACTACGTCATCACCAACAACACTGCCTCGAAGCTCGGCACGCACACGATGCTGCCGGGCAAGGTCCGCATCTTCATCAAGACCAAGGAGCAGCCCGCCGCCGCAGGCGAGCCGGGCGGCGAAGGCGTGGCTTTCACCGGTGAAGACTGGGCGCAGCTCACGCCGGTGGATCGCGAGATGAAACTGTTCATCGGCCAGAGCCGCGACGTGAAGGTGACGCAGCGCAAGACCAAGGATGACAAGACGAACATCCGACGGAACAACCAGAACAACATCGTGCTCAACGACACGGACGAGATTTACAAGATCGAGATCGAGAACTTCAAAAAGGAAGCCGTGAACCTCACGCTCATCGAGCACGTCCCCGGCTACTGGAAGATGATGGAGAACAGCCACGCCGCGCAGTTCAAGAAGAAGGACGCCTTCACCTTCGAGTACAACCTGACGCTCCCGGCGGAATCGACCGGCGAGAAGAAGACCACCGTCACGTTCAACCTGAACCGAGTGAACGTGCAGGGGAATGAGCCGGCGGCGTTCTAAGGTGGTTGACACATCGGATTGACTCCAAGTTATGAACACGATTTTCCATCAGGCTGTCGTTGTGAGTGAGAAAGTGGGTCAGTGGGTGAGTGAGAGATTCTCCGCCCGCCGCCCGCTCACTCACCCACTGACCCACTCACCCACTTACTTCTGTGCGCTGGGGGTTGCATGTCTTCTTGTCACCGCCTCCGCCCACGCCCGCATCAACGTCGTCACGCTCCCCGACCGCGACACGGTCCAGCTCACGATTTACAACTCTGCCGACCTGACGCTGGTGAAGGAGACGCGGCACCTCACGTTTCGCAAGGGCATCAACAAGCTGGAGTTCTCCTGGGCGAACACGCTCATCGACCCCACCTCCGTCGAGTTCCGCGCCCTGACTCATGCGACGGAAGTGGAAGTGCTCGACGTAAGCTTCCCACCCCGCGTGGCGAACACGCTGGAGTGGCGGATCAACAGCGAGTTCGCGGGGGATGTGGTGTGCGAGATTCGCTACTTCACCAGCGGTATTTCCTGGAGTGCCGACTACGTGGCGGAGGCGGCAAAGGACGAGAAGCTGATGACCTTCAGCGGTGCCGTGCGGGTCACCAACAACAGCGGTGAGGATTACGAAAACGCCCAAGTGCGGCTCGTGGTCGGCGTCATCCGGCTGGTGGAAGAAATTGCCAATCTCGCCCGCGCCGGCCAGCCCGGCATCCCGACCACCGTTGCTGCCATGAGCGGCATCGCCGTTCCGGCGGCACCACCGGCAAAGATGATGGTGGCCTTTGATGCGATGGCTGTCGCCGGTTCCATCTCCGACCGGAAGCCCCGCGAGATCGTGAAGGAAGGTTTGTCCGAGTATTTCATGTACACAGTCGAGGGCCGCGACACGATTCCCAACGGCTGGTCCAAGCGGATGCCGTCCTTCAGCACGCCGGGCGTGCCCGTGACCAGCTACTACAAGTTCGAGAAGGAGCGCTTCGGCGATCAGGTCATGCGCTACTACCAGTTCACCAACTCGGTGGCGAACAAGCTGGGCAAGGAGCCGCTGCCCGACGGCGCGGTCAAGGCGCTGCGTTTCGTGAGCGATGATTTGCTCTACGCCTTCGTCGGCCGCACCTCGGTGAAATACATCCCGATTGATGAGTTCGTGGAGCTGGACCTCGGCAACGATCTCGAAGTGTCCGTGAAGGCCACGCTCATGGACTGGCAGAAGACCGACCTGCAATTCGATCAGAACGGCAACGTGAAGGGCTGGACGACCAAATCCACTTGGGAAGTCGATGTGCAAAACTCCAAGGACATCCCCGTGATGCTCGACATCCGCCGCAACTTCGCCGGCGACTGGACCCTGACCACGACACAGAAGTACGAGAGCGTGGACGCGACCAAGGTGAAGTTTGTCCTCCCGCTCGCGCCGCGCGCCAAGCAGAAGTTCACGTATGAACTGGTGACGCGCCTGGGGACGAATGCGACCAGGTAGGAATGACGAATTCCGAATTCCGAATGACGAAAGAATTTCAAATGACGAGTGACAAATGGGCGGGGCGCATTCCCTCCGGTTTGGACATTGGTCCTTCGAGCTTCACTCGTCATTCGTTATTCGTCATTCGTCATTGTCTCTTCTCGTTGGTTTTTTGCCTGGCGTGCATCGCGGCCCACGCCCGCATCAACGTCGTTACGCTCCCCGACCGCGACACGGTCCAACTCACCATCTACAACTCGGTGGATCTCACGCTGGTCAAGGAGACGCGGCACCTCACCTTTCGCAAGGGATTGAACAAGCTGGAATTCTCCTGGGCCAACACGCTCATTGATCCGACCTCCGTCGAGTTCAAGGCGCTGACGCACGCGGATGCCGTCGAGGTGCTCGATGCGAGTTTCCCGCCGCGCGTGGCGAACACCCTGGAGTGGCGCATCAACAGCGAGTTCGCGGGTGACGTGGTGTGCGAAATTCGTTACTTCACGAGCGGCATCTCCTGGAGCGCGGATTACGTGGCAGAGGCGGCGAAGGACGAGAAGCAAATGACCTTCAGCGGCGCGGTGCGGGTCAACAACAAGAGCGGCGAGGATTACGAGAACGCCCAGGTGCGGCTGATTGTCGGCACGGTTCGGCTGGTGGAAGAAATCGTGAAGCTGGCCCGTACTGAGGCGGGCGAGAAAGAAAAGAATGAACCGACCAGCGGAGTGCTGGCGAGAGCGCCGGAGTCGGCGGCCCGTTTCCGCAGGCTGGGCGGGGTCTCGAATGGTGCCGCAGTCTTCTTTGATGAAAGTCTTTCCAAGGCCAAGGAAGTCACCAAGGAAAGCCTCTCCGAGTATTTCCTCTACACAGTCGAAGGCCGGGACACGATTCCCAACGGCTGGGCCAAGCGACTGCCGTCCTTCAGCACGCCCGGCGTGCCACTCACGAGTTACTACAAGTTCGAGAAGGAACGCTTCGGGGCCCGGGTCATGCGCTACTACCAGTTCACCAACTCGGTGGCGAACCAGCTCGGCCGGGAGCCGCTGCCGGACGGCACCGTGAAGGCGTTTCGCTTCGCGAGTGATGACTTGCTCTACGCCTTCGTCGGGCGCACAGCGGTGAAATACATTCCCATCAATGACTTTGTGGAACTGGAACTCGGCAATGATCTGGAAGTGATGGTGAAGCCAACGCTCATGGACTGGCAGAAGACGGACGTGCAGTTCGACAACAATGGAAAAGTCAGTGGCTGGACGGTGCGCGAGCAGTGGGAGTTCGAGGTCCAGAACTCCAAGGACATCCCCGCCGTGCTGGATATTCGGCGCAACTTCACCGGCGACTGGACGCTGACCACGGCGGCGAAATACGAAAAGGTGGATGCGAACAAGGTGAAGTTCGTCCTCCCGCTTGCGCCTCGCGAGCAACAGCGGTTCACCTACGAACTCGTCACCCGTCATGGCACGAACAAGACGAGATAGTGGTGCGTGGGTTTCACGCTTGCCGGGCCGCAGTTCACGCATTGCGGCACTGTTCGTTCCGGTCCTGTGCTGCGCCGTGCTTCTCTTGAGCTGTAAAGAAAAACCTGTCCAGCCCGCAGTTCCTGCCACTTCAGCCCGAGCCTTGTTTGATCAGGCCGCCCGCGAGTTTCATGCGCCCAGCGCGGAGGCCCCGGGCCCGGAGCGTGAGCGGCTGTTGAGCGAAGCCGCGCAGCGTTACGAGGAGTTGTTGAACACCTTTCCCACCGAGACCAACCTCTGCGCGCAGGCGCTGCGGGCACTTGGCAACATTCATGCGACACGGGGAGATGCGAACGAAGCCGTGAAACTCTACGCCGCCGTCGGCCAACGCTACGGGGGTCAAGACTGGGAAGTGTTGCAGGCGTGGAAGGCTGCGGCGGATTTGCTCTGGGACGCGAACCGGCGCGAGGAAGCGAAGAAGTTCTACGCGCAGATTGTCGAACGGTTCGGGAAGAATGATGCGCCGCAGATCATCTCAACCGTGGTGCGCGGCTCGAAGGCGCGGCTGGCGGAATAGAACGTGCCCCCGGCGTCTCGCCGGGCCGGGGCACGATTTACAGGGCATTTACACGGTGGCGGGGGAACGCGGCGCAGAATGCGGTGTTGAAAGGCAAACGTATGAAAAATCTCCAAGCTCCAAACACCAAGCATCAAACACCAATCTGCCGACGGCCCTCGGCTCGACGCGCCTTGAGGTTCTTTGGCTGTAGGGATTTGAAGTTTCTCTGGTGCCTGGTGCTTGGTGCTTGGTGCTTTTCCGCCCCCGCCCAATCCCTCCTCAACCTCGACTTCGGCGTCGGCAGCGCGAGCCGCAAGACCGGTTTCGCCGCCACGGGCGAGGGCACGAATGATTTCTGGAATCTCTACCGCCACTACGATCCGAAATATGTGCCCGGCGCGGCGCTCATCGCCGACGGCTCGATGCGCGGGCTGAAGTTCGCGGATGGCAGCGCGTCGTCGGTCGCGGTCGCGGTCGTGAACGCGCCGGGCGTCTGGGGCAACGCCAGCGGCGACGCGATGTATGACAGTTACATCTTCGCCAATAACGGCAGCAACATTGTCGTCACCCTCAGCGGCCTCGACGCGGGCCGCTACCATCTCTACCTCTACGGGCACGCCGACCCGGACGTGACCGGCGAACAGAACAGCGTGTTCACCGTGCGCAGCGGCACGAACGTGTTCGGCCCGATGGCGACGGTCGGCTCGGCGGGTTGGAAGGCAACCGCGCCGTGGAATGAGAAGGCGCAATACGTCGTCATCCGCGACGTGCTCGTAAATTCAAGCGCGCCGCTCGTGATTGAAGTCGCGCCGGGGGCGAATGGCGTGGCGGTGTTGAACGGGCTGCAAATCATCTCGCGCGGCACGAGTCCGCCGCGCCTGTTGCCGGCGCTCACGGCGCACGCGCTCTCGACCACGACGAATCTCATCATCCGCGAAGTGAAGTACGACGGGCGTGTGAGCGACAATGAAGCGCGCTTCAACGTGACGCTCGACGTCGAGTCGCTGACGACGAACGAAATCTCCGCCCCGCTCTTCGAGGGCGACGTGGCGTTGATCCTTGCGGGCGGCGACGGAGGTTTCTCCCTCTCCCCTCAACGGGGAGAGGGCCGGGGTGAGGGGTGGGAACGGCAAGGCGCTTCGACGAATGCTGGAGCGTTGGGTGGCACCACCCCTCACCCTCAATCCCTCTCCCCGTTGAGGGG